>NZ_JACGXA010000006.1 GCF_014138045.1 Nocardioides ginsengisegetis | reverse complement strand
AGCGCCCCGCCGACCCACAGGAGCCCCGTCGTGGCACTCTCCGAACTCGCAGCGACCGTCAATGCCGAACTGCCACACAGGACTTGTCAGGTCTGCCATGCGCTCGCAGGCATCCCCACCGCCGAAGCCGCAGGGCTCCGGTCACTGCTCGCGAACCCTGGCCTCAAGTACACGGCCATCAGCGACATGGTCGCGGCCGACCCGGACACTCCACTCCTGCTCCACCCAGACGCGCTATCCCGTCACGCACGGGGCCGCTGTGGTGCGCGGGAGATGCTGCGGTGAGCATCGCCGACACTGCCCGCCGCGTCGGCACGATCGAACGCGAGCACCTGGCGAACAAGGGCCGCGTTGAGGTCACGCCCGAGGGTGGCGAGTTCACCGACGTGCAGTTGGACGCGCCGATCAAGTCCGGTGACTGGTCGCGCGTATTCCGCATCTTCCAGCTCGACGCCACTGAGTTCGAGGTTGTCGACGACACGGTCCGAATGACGACGTGGCAGCAGTCCAAGGCGCTCGAGGACGGCACCCGCGACATCGTCCAGCTCTACTCCTACGGCGCCCGCTTCAAGCGCAAGCCCAAGGCGCGGCTCTCCGATGATGAGATCACTGAGCGTCGCAAGGCCGTCGCGAAGTGGAAGATCCCGAAGCGGGAGCGCACGACCACCCGAAACGGTAGCGTCGCCGCGGTCATCAACCTCGCTGACATTCAGGGCGGCAAGTCCGAGGGTGGCGGCGTCGCAGCAACTCAGCAGCGGCTTCACGACGGCCTCGAGAACGTAGACCGCTGGCTTGATCGCATGGCCGGCGACTACAACGTCTCCGAGGTTGTGCTGGTCAACAATGGCGACCCGATGGAGAATTGCGCCGGCAACTACGCCGCCCAGTTGTTCACGGTTGAGCTAAACCACCGCGGCCAGATGAACTTCGTGCTCGACGTGTGGGAGCAGTACGCACGGCACCTGTTCCCGCGCTTCGACAAGGCCCGGTTCGTGTCGGTGCTGTGCAACCACGGCGAGTTCGGCCGCATGGGTGCGGCGAAGTCCCAGACCAGCGACAGCGACAACGCAGGCGGCTTCCTCGCTGAGACCCTGCGCAGGGTGCTCGATCGACCCGAGTTCGCCCACGTCGAATGGACAATCCCGCACGACGAGATGAACGTCTACGCCGACGTCGCAGGTGTCCCGATGGCGTTCAACCACGGCCACAAGATCCCCGGCAACGACGCGTCCGGCTTCGAGAAGTGGCTCAACGGCCAAGTCCGCGGCGACCACCAGGCGCACGCTGCACGCATCTGGCAGACCGCACACCGCCACCACTTCGCCGCCTGGGACATGGGCTCGTGCTCAGTCTTCCAAGCGCCCTCGCTCGACGGCGGCAGCAAGTGGCTGACCGACATGACGGGCCGCTACTCACGCTCCGGCATCCTCGCCTACCTCGTGGGTGAGCACGCGCCGCTCGGCTGGTCAGACATGGCGTTCCTGTGAGCACGCCGAAGCCTGACCCCGTTGAGCACCCGACGCACTACACAGGACACCCAAGTGGCATCGAGTGCATCCAGATCACCGAGCACATGGGCTTCAACCTCGGGAACGCCGTCAAGTACATCTGGCGCTGCGACCTCAAGCTCGACGCCATCGAGGATCTCCGCAAGGCCAAGTGGTACATCGAGCGGGAGATCGCCAAGCGCGAGACCCGTGCCAACTGAGGGCTGCCCCTTGTGTGGCGAGTGGTCCTGCGGCTGCTCGCTTTAGGCAGATCCCTAACACCCAACCCGGTGAAGGCTGTGACCTGATTGGACGACACCTACCGCTGCCCCTGGTGCGGTCACTGGTCAGTCGTCCCCAGCCTCAACACCCAACACGCCGCAACCTGTGCGGCCAACCCAGACCCGCTCAACCACGAGACCGGACACCAACAACCATGAGCCGCCAACACGGGGCAAGCACACCAACAATGGTCCGTCGTCCTAGTTGAGCGCACCTTGTAGCACTACCGAGGAGTAGGCGTGGCACTACGCGTCTGCCTCGACTGCCCCGAGCTCACCAACACGAGCCGATGCCCTGCCTGCGCTCGAGCCAAGGACAAGGCCCGAGGAACAAGGCAGCAACGTGGCTACGACGCCACACACGACCGCCTACGCGCCTCGTACCAGCAGCGCATGGACCAGGGCCACACGTACACCTGCTGGCGCTGCACGAAGCCGATCGACCCGAACGCCTGGCACCTCGGACACGACGACCACGACAGGTCGAGATACCGCGGGCCTGAGTGTCCCGCCTGCAACCTCGCAACCTCCGGCAGGTAAGGCAACCCTTCATATCACCTGGTGATATAGGGGTGGGGGGTGGGGCCGACGAGCCCTGATGTAAGGGACCGCGGGGGAGGGCTGGCAACGGCGCGGCGGGTTCATAGGGTCGCCTACATATCACCAGACGCATAGCGCGATGCTGTGCGGCACCCCGGCGCGGCGCGATGCCGTCGAGGAGGACAGATGACTCAGGTCACCGCATCCCTGCATGTCGACAGCGAGGTTGCTGCTCAGTTCCCGCAGCGCCCCGACTTCGTGAAGGAAGCGATGGACGCGGCCGAGGCTGCGATGAAGGAGTTGGCTGCCGAGCGCAACCGGCGCCTGTCGTCGCCGCCTCAGTTGACCGACACCCGCGATACGCGCCTGGGCTTCGTTGAGTTGACATTCACGGCCGACACGGAGTCTCAGTAATGCCTCGCGGTGGTGCGCGCTCACACTCTGGCCCTGCGCCGGACCCGAACTCTGCGCGCAGCGAGAAGCGCGATTGGACGAAGCTCCCCGCTGAGGGTCGTCAGAAGCCTGCCCCCGTGTGGCCTCTGGTTGAGCCGTCTGAGCGCGAGCTCGAGCTGTGGGAGTCGTGGTGGGCTGAGCCTGTCGCGCAGATCTGGGAGGACGCCCACACGCTGCATTACGTGGCGTTCACGGTCCGCATGTTCGCTGAGGCTGAGCAGCCGAAGGCGCGCACGGAGGACCGGAAGTCGTTGAATCAGATGATGGCGAACCTGTACCTGACGCCGGACTCGCAGTTGCGTGCGGGCATCAAGATCGTTTCGGCGCCGGACATCAAGGCTGTTCCCGAGGTTGTCGCCCAGGTGACGAACATCAAAGACCGGCTGAACCGTGGGAGCGCGTAGCTACTCGGTCGACTTCCCGACGCTTTGGGTTGTCCCGGCGTGGCATGAGCGTCACTGCATCATCCCCGACGGTTTCCGCAAGGGCACGGTGTGGCGGCATTACGACTGGCAGTTGTGGATCACGGTGAACCACTACCGGGTGAAGCCGGATGCGGTCGCGTTCGACGGCGAGGGATACCCGACTCGTTCGGCAGCGTTCCACAACCGTCGTAGCCAGTGTGTGGCGTGCCAGAAGGTCGGCAAGGGTCCATTCGGTGCCGTGATGACTTGCGGTGAGGCTGTCGGTCCGACGCTGTTCGCCGGCTGGGCTGAGGGTGGCGAGGTCTACCGCTGTGAGGACCACGGCTGTTCGTGTGGCTGGACCTACGTCTATGACGCGGGCGAGGCGATGGGGATGCCGTGGCCGACGCCGCTGATCCAGTTGCTCGCTACGTCTGAGGACCAGGTCGACAACGTCTATCGGCCGTTGCAGGCGATGGCGCGCGGCCCGTACCTGTCTGAGCAGATGCTTGTGCGTGAGGGATTCATTCGCTTGCCGAATGATGGCCGGATCGACGTGGTGACCTCGAGCGCGATGTCGCGCCTGGGTAACCCGATCACGTTCGCCTTGCAGGACGAGACGCAGCTCTACACGGCGTCTAACAAGCTCATCAAGGTCGCGGAGACGATGCGTCGCGGCCTCGCGGGCATGGGTGGCCGTTCGATGGAGACGACGAACTGTTGGGACCCGTCTGAGCAGTCGGTGGCGCAGCGGACGCATGAGTCCAAGGCCAAAGACATTTTCAAGTTCTACGAGGCCCCGCCCGCCGATCTGCGCTACTCGGTCAAGGCGGATCGGGCGAAGATTCACCGGTTCAACTACGAGGGATCCCCGCACGTCAACCTCGCCAGCATCGAAGCTGAGGCTGCGGAGTTGATGGAGAAGGACCCCGGCCAGGCTGAGAGGTTCTACGGCAACCGGATCGTTGCGGGCCTCGGCTCGTGGCTTCCGCGGGATGCCTGGGAGACGCGCAAGGCTGTCGTCGAGGTTCCCGTCGGCGCTCAGGTTGTGGCCGCGTTCGATGGCTCCGATGTGGACGACTGGTCGGGCTTCCGTTGTGAGACGCGCGATGGCTACCAGTTCACGCCGAAGTTCGCGGACGGTACGCCGATGGTCTGGAATCCCGCCGATCATGGCGGCCAGGTTCCTCGCCTCGAAGTTGCGGCTGCGCTCGACTACTTGATGGAGACCTACGCGGTTGCTCGGCTGTATGCCGACCCGCCGTACTGGGCCACGGAGATCGACTCGTGGGCTGAGAAGTACGGCGAGAAGGTCGTCATTCGCTGGCCGACGTTCCGCGACAAGCCGATGCACGCCGCCGCTGAGCGGCTGCTGACGGATGTGAACAAGAAGGATTCGACGTTCACGCATGACGGCTGCGAGGACACGGGGCAGCACATCGGGAACGCCCGCAAGGCGCCCCGCCTGAATGGCCGCTACGTGCTGTCCAAGCCTGGTGACGGTCGAAAGATCGACCTTGCCGTCGTCTCGATTCTCGCGCATGAGGCACATGGCGACATGACCGCGGCCGGCTGGCCGGAACTCGTGACCGGACCGACGTACTTCCGCCTACCCCGCTGACCTTTGAAGGAGGGCTCGTGGCACTCACCCCCTCCGAGGTGGCTCTGATTGAGGAGCTCAAGAACCGTCACGACGCGCGCTACTTCGAGGACGAGCGTTATTGGCGCTACCTGCACCTCAAGCAGCGTATCGAGCAGCTCGGCATGGCGCTTCCGCCCAACATGCGCCGGTTCCTCGTGGTCGCTAACTGGCCGCGCGTGGTCGTCCGAACGATCACGGGGCGCCAGAAGGTTCGGGCGCTGATCCTGCCGGGCGAGGAGACCGCGGACCCGATCCTGCGTGCGATCTGGGACGCCAACAACCTCACGGCGCACACGAAGATGTTCCGCCGCGACACCCTGACCTTTGGGCGCGGCTTCATGTCGGTCGGGACGAATGAGCGCAACCCCAACATGCCCCTGGTTCGCGTGGAATCGCCGCGCGAGATGGAGGCGCTGGTCGACAGCCGCCATGAGGAGATGTTCGCTGCGGCGCGGTTCTACGGCGTTGACAGTCTCGGCGCGGGGCCGACGAACGTCACGCTCTACACGCCCGACGGCACCGTTTGGGTCGCCAAGGGCAAGGATGGCCGCTGGTACGAGGTAGACCGCGACATGCACGGCCTCGGCGTCGTGCCGATCCTGATGCACCTCAATGAGCGCGAGTCGGGCGCCTTCGAGGGCGAGTCTGAACTGGTCGACATCATCGGGCTCACTGATTCCGTAGCCCGGTCGCTGACCAACCTACAGTTCGCCCAAGAGGCTCACGGCATCCCGCGCAAGTACATGACGGGTGTTGCTCAGGGTGACTTCGTTGGTGCTGACGGTAAGCCGATCCCGCAGTTTGAGGCGTACTTCGACGCGATCCACATGGTCACTGACCCACAGGGCAAGGTTGGGCAGTTGGCTGCCGCCGACCTCAAGAACTTCGAGACGTCCATGAACGTCTACGGTCGTCAGGCCGCAGTGTCCTACGGCTTCCCAGCACGCTACTTCGGCATCACAACTTCCAACCCTCCCGCCGAGGGCGCCATTCGGGCCGACGAGAACGACCTGGTCAACTATGTCGGCGACAAGAATGACGCCGAGGGCATGGTGCTCGGTTGGGCCGGTGCGCTCGCCTACCGCTTCGCTACGGGTCGCGAGATCGAGGGCAACCGCGTCCGCGTGGACTACTTCGACCCCGGCACTCCGACGTTCTCACAGCGTGCCGACGCGCTCACGAAGATGCGGTCGGTTGGCGGCATCTCCCGTGAGGGCATGTGGGACGAACTCGGCTGGTCCGAGGCCCGCAAGGCCAAGGAGCGGCAGTACCTCGAGGCTGAGGCGCTTGACCCGCTCATGCAGCAGATCTTGAAGGACGCTGCCGGTGGCAACGCCCAGCCTGTCGCAGGCGCGTAGCCACTACAACCGCCAGCGCCGCATC
This sequence comes from Nocardioides ginsengisegetis, assembly GCF_014138045.1. Lineage (NCBI taxonomy): Bacteria > Bacillati > Actinomycetota > Actinomycetes > Propionibacteriales > Nocardioidaceae > Nocardioides > Nocardioides ginsengisegetis. The sequence continues at coordinate 2,971 of NZ_JACGXA010000006.1, read as the reverse complement.
TCGGCGGCAGCCCTGGTGGCGGTTCGCCGCCTGTTCCAGCGGCGCGCGCCACTGCTTGAGATCGCGTCGACCGTTTCCGCGTACCAGTTGGCTTCCGCGAGCGCCTCCGCGCAGTCAGTGGCTGCGTTTGCGGGTGACATAGCGCCCCTGACGGCCCCTGCGGCGTTCGCCGGGGTGTCGTCAGCGGGATTCCCCATCACTGAGCCGATCATCGCCACAATCGACCGCTTCATTCCGGCGCCAGTGGAGCCGCTGCCCGATGCGTGGTGGGCCGATGCGGTCGAGTTCATGGGTGCCGTCGAGCAACTGATCGTCTCCGAGGTTCAGGACGCAGGCCGCGCGGCCTCCCAGGTGGAGATGACCGCTCGACCCGACTGGACGAACTACGTCCGGATGCTGAATCCGCCGTCATGTGCGCGCTGCGCGATCTTGGCGGGCCGCATCTACCGGGACCTTGACGCGTTCCAGCGGCACCCGCTGTGTGACTGCGTGATGGTGCCCGTCACGTCCTGGCAGGACGCCCACGACGAGGGCCTGATCGTCTCGCCCGCGACGCTGCTCGAGCGTGGGCAACTCCGCGGGCTGTCAAAGGCCGACGAGCGTGCGGTTCGCGACGGCGCTGACCTCGGCGAGGTTGTGAACGCGACAGGCGGCACTTCGGCCCCAGGTATCACCAAGGGCTACCGGACGGACCTGTTCGGGCACCGGGTGAAAGCAACGCACTACGGCACCACGAAGCGTTCCGCGTGGCGCAAGGCGAATCCGTCCCGACTGGTGCGACTCCGCCCCGAGACGATCTACGACATTGCCAGGGACCACTCGGACGCCATCCGCTTGCTGCGGCTCTACGGCTACCTCAAGTAGCCCCACATCTTCCCGACGACGCGAGGTCGTCGGGCAACTCCCCCGCGATGGAGGAAACCCGCATGTCCGAAACCACCACCGAGCCGACCGGCGAGCCGAACGCGGAGCAGACGCAGGGCGACCCTGCCGACAAGCCGCTGGGCGAGAACGGCGAGAAGGCACTCAAGGCAGAACGAGAGCGCGCCAAGGAGCTCGAGAAGCAGCTCAACGCTGCCGCGAGCAAGCTGGCCGAGATCGAGCGCGCCAACGAGACCGCCCTCGAGAAGGCGCAGCGCGAGGCGCAGGAAGCCACCGAGGCCGCCACCAAGGCGACCACCGAGGCCCTCCGCTTCCGCATCGCCGCCGAGACCGGGATCACCGACAACGTCGACCTGATCCTGACCGCGAGCGACGAAGAGACGATGCGCCGCCAGGCCGAGCTCTGGGGATCTCGGACGCAGCAGACAACCACCGCGGGACCGCGGCCTGATCTCACTCAGGGCGGTTCCGGGCAGCCTCACGCCCTCAACTCCGACGGGCTCGAGGAAGCACTCAGAACCAAGCTCGGCATCGCCTGATGCCCTGACCCGTCCTAGGAGGACGCAATGGCGATCACCGCCGCAACCAAGCTCTCCGACTTCTCTGGGTTCCTGAACCGCGAGCAGTCCGAGGCCATCTTCAACACGGCCTACCAGTCGTCTGTCGTGCAGCAGCTCACCCGCCGCGTGCCGCTCGGCATCTCCGGCAAGTCCATCCCCGTCGTCACCGGCAAGGTCACCGCCGGCTGGGTTGCGGAAGGCGCGCAGAAGCCCGCCTCGAGCGGCAGCATGGCCCTCAAGACGATGGACCCGAAGAAGCTCGCCGCGATCGCGGTGGTCTCCGCTGAGGTCGTGCGTGCCAACCCGGGTGGCTACATGGACGTCCTGCGTCCGCAGATCGCAGAGGCGTTCGCCCTCGCGTTCGACGCCGCGGCCCTGCACGGCACCTCGAGCCCGTTCTCGACCAACATCGACACGGGTTCCTCGTCGCAGGAGTTCACCGGCACGGCCCCCGCGTTCACCGCCGTCTACGACGACCTGAACGCCGGTCTCCGCACGCTGGTCAACGCCGGCAAGAAGCCCAACGGCTGGGCGTTCGACTCCCGCATGGAGCCGGAGTTCAACGCCGCGAAGGACTCGCAGGGTCGTCCGATCTTCCTCGACGCGACCTACACCGACGAGGCCGGCCTGATCCAGCGCGGCAAGCTGCTGGGCCGCAAGGCGTTCCTGGGTGACGGCGTCTACGCCGCCACGCCGAAGATCTACGGCTACCTCGGCGACTGGTCGCAGGCCGCCTGGGGCGCCGTGGGCGAGATCTCCTACAGCGTCTCCACCGAGGCCACCGTGACCATCAACGGCACGCTGACCTCCCTGTGGGAGAACAACCTCGTCGCCATCCTCGCGGAGGCCGAGTACGGCTGGCTCGTCAACGACGCTGCCAGCTTCGTGAAGTACACCAACGCCGCCTGATCGGAGGTCTGATATGCCCATCAAGAAGGCGACAACGACCGAAGACCTGACCGCCTCAGCCGAGGCGACCGACCCCACTCCCCAGGAGTTGGTCGATCGCGTCGAGGAGCACACCGCACCCGAGGTGGTCGCGAGAGTCGACGACGTCCAGTACGTCAAGGTCAAGAGCCCGACCGGCGACGTGACGACCGTGCCCGAGGGCATCCTCGACGCGCTGCTCGAGTCCGGCTACAGCAAGTCCAAGTGAGGAGGTGGGGCGGTCGTGGCTATCGCAACCTACGCTGACGTAGCGGTCGAGCTCGGCCGCCCCATCGCCGATCCCAACGAGCAGGCCCAGGTCACTTGGTGGCTGAATGGGGCCGAGCTCCAGATCAAGGCAAGGCTCGGGGATGTCACGCTCCTCGACCAGGAGATCCTCAAGTACGTCGAGGTCATGGCGGTCGCCGCCAAGGCGCTGAACCCGACCGGCGCCCAGTATGAGGCGATCGACGACTACCGCTACGGCCTTCCCGCAGAGTCGCGGCGCGTCACCATCCTCGACGAGTGGTGGTCGATGTTGGACCCGGATGTGGGGGCCGCCGTCTTCTCGGTGCGCGCTACCTTCACGCCAGACACTCCCG
>NZ_JACGXA010000005.1 GCF_014138045.1 Nocardioides ginsengisegetis | reverse complement strand
AAGTCCTCAACCCTCGCGAGCCCGAGGGATTCAGCGATCTCTAGATCGCGGTCGAACTCGGGGGACCGAGCGAGAACTTCGATGACTGAGGGTCCGCGCCCGGCGCTCGATTCAGCCAGTAGGCAGTCGAGAACACGCGGTCGAAGTCACCGTCGGCCAGGTCGTCAAGGAACCGCTCACAGTCAGCGGGGGTCGCGAACGTCGGCTCGGCGATGCTGGCCGCCAGGAACGGGGCCGGGAAGTCGTCCATGTTCACGTCGTAGCCGGCGTCGTCCTCGTGGATGACCTGCTTGCCTTCGTCGCCGTCGACCTTCCGCGGCGGGTGGGCGGCCATGAGGCTGCGGAACTGCTTCCGGCCGAGCGCGTGAACCTCGATGACGACGGCACGCTCGGCAGCCTCTTCGACGAACGCGTTGTAGGCCGCCTTCTCGTCCTCGGCAGATGGAGCGTCGCCGCCGCGTGCCGTGCCGGACTGCTTGAACTCGTCGACCATGCGCTGGGCAATGTCGGCTGCACGTCGGAGCTCGCCGAGCCGCTGGAGGTCGTCACCCTGATAGATGACGACCTGGGCGGACCGGGGCTTGATGGTGGTGGTGCTCACTTGCGCCTCCCCATGACCGAGCGGCCGATCTGCTTTTCGATGGCTGCGAGCCGCTTGTTGACCTCGCGGAGTTCGTCCGACTGTGCGCCGATCAACTCGGCGAAGGCGCTGCCGGGCTGGTCATCGGTTGCGGACACGAGGGGCAGCACGTCGACCACAACCTCGTAGCCCCATTCAGCGGAGTCGCAGCCGCCGGAGCCAGTGACGATCACGGGTGCCGAGTCGCCGCCCTGCGGGTGCCGCGTGGTGACGTGCTCGCCGCAGAGTCTGTGGACCTTGAGCGGCGCGGCTCGACCGGCGGGGTTGTCCTCATGGCGGACGGGAACTGTAAACGTGACCGTCCCGCCAGCAATCGTCATGCCGGGGTCGCTGTAGAAGTTCAGGACGTTAGTGCCGAGCAGGTCGCACAGAGGCTTGAGTGCCTCGTTCAACTGCTCGCGCGTGATGCTGGTGGGGATGGGCATAGCGATTCCTTCCGACAGATCGACAGGACGACAGGGATTCGCACACCGCCCAGGAATCGAACCTGGCGAGGCCGGTTTTGGAGACCAGCCCGCGCCCAGCGCGCGGCATTGGAACCGAGGACGGGAGGGCTGTCGAACCCCTCCCGCCCCCGGTGACTCAGAGGGTTACGCCAGCGCCTTGTTGAACGCAGGCGCCGAGTTGATCGCGAACGAACACACCGCAGCCGCCTCAGACGACTCACCATCGCCCTGCTTCGTCGGCATCGACGGACCAAACTCCACCGGGAACACATCCACGAACTGACCCGCAGCCGGAGCAGTCGCACGCGCGACACCCATCCGACGCACCAGGTAGCCCGTCGTGCCAGCCGGGATCTTCTCCCACAGCTTCTTGCCGTCAGAACCAGACGCAGACTGCGCGCCGAACGCGTAGGTCAGGTCGCCGCCCTGGTAGGTCGTGTCACCGATGAACTCAGCCACAACCGTGTCACCGAAGCGACGCTCCTGCGTGACCCGGTTCGTGTTCTGCGACGGGTTCGGCGAACCCGACTGGAACGCGATGTTCGTGATGTCGAGCGCGGTGCCAGCAGCAACCTCGGTCGCGGTGGGCGTGGTGATGTCGGCGATCGCGAGGCAAACGATCCAATTTTCCTTCCCGTGCAACTTTGTTGCAGCGGGGCGAATGGGCTCAGTCATCGGCCTTCTCCTTCTTGGTGGTGGCCGTCTGGCCGCTGGTGGTGGGGCTCGACAGGGACTCGTGGGCGTACTCAGGCGGCAGGGGCTCGCCGACAACGTCGACGGCGTCCTGCTTGAGCACCTGCATGGCGTCCTCGTCCACCGCAGAGGCGATGACCGTGAACTTGTGGCCGGTGCTCTTGTCCTTGACGCGGCTGTATTCGGGCATGGCGGAAACTCCCTTGCGGGTGGTGGGTGTGCAGGTGGGATTGGCGTTAGACCGCGTAGGTCCAGGTCGTCAGGCCGGAGAACCAGCCGTCATCCGGGGCGATCGGGTCCTCGGTCTCAAACTCGACAGGCGTGCTGTCGAAGCCGACGACACTCAGCGACGAACCCTCGAGGCCGTCACTAGTGCGGCGGCGCATCTCCCGCGCGTTGGCCTCAGTCTCCGCAACCGCGCGCGTCGTGATGCGGACCAGGCGCACGCCGCTACCGCCACCAGATCGCGCCCCATCGCCGTTGAACCGGCGCGTGACCGTGACCTCGGTGTAGAACTTCGGCAGCGCGCCATACCTAGCGGGGTCGGCGATTCGGCGCGTGATCTCACTCAGCGACAGCGGGACGGCGTTCGCGGCAGTCAAGGCGGCCATCACGGCGGTCGCGTGCTGCTCCTCGGTTGGGAAGGTCACAACGCCTCCCCTCTGGAGTCAGTTGAAGATGGCCTCGCGCATATCGAGGTCGCGGTCGAACTTCCCGTGACAAGGCCCGCACATCGCCTCGTAGCAACCGAAGATGTCGGTGGAGTACGGCATGCCGTTCGGCGCCCTAAGCGGGTGCGGGTCGTTGTGCTGGTAGGCCCAGTGGCGGGCGTCCTCGCCGCACGTCGAACAGGCGTAATCGCTAGCGGGTCCCCACGTCGCCCGCAAGCGAGCGTGGACGGCTGCGTAACTGTTCGGATCGCTGGGCTTCGGGAGAGCCTTGAACGTCTTTGATTCGACGGGCACGCCGCGCTTCCATCGCCGGTAGTGCGTGTCGCAGTACCCCTTCGTGCGGTGCTGCTTGTCGCACCCATCCGCGGTACAGGTCTCAATGAGGCCGATCCGGCGAAGTTCGGCGGGGCCGGGGTCGCCGAGGCGCCACCAGCGTAGGTAGTGACGTCGACACCAGCCGCGCGAGTCGCTCACGTCGTCACAGCCGTCAATCTTGCACGGCGGAGGAGTGGCCTTGACGTAGTGCGCGATCGGGCCATCCATCGGGCGTCCGTCGTACCAGCGTTGATAGTGGGCCGCGCACCAGCCGCGGGAGTGCGACGGGAGGTCGCAGCCGTCGAACGCGCACGGCCCGGGAGCGGAGTTGGGCGCCCTGCGGAACGCAGCCGGGCCGGGCGTGCCGTTACGCATCACTCGTTGATGGTGTCCGCGACACCAGCCCTTCACCTGGGAAGGTCGGTCGCATCCGTCTACGGAACAGGGGCTAGGGTTGGGCATGTGCATCTCCTGCTGACTCAGGTGGTGTGCAGAGGCCGGACGGTTACCGCCGTTCGGCCTCACTCATTCTACCTGAACTACCAGAACAGCCCGTCGATGACTTCCCCAACGTCGTGAGCAAACTTGGGGCCAATCAGGTCTGCCGACTTCGCCAAATCTCCGTGATAAGGCTGGTTCCGCGAGCCCCGTTCAAAAGACATCGCACCCTGGGGCTTCGCGGCATCTGGGCCGTATTCCCACGAATGCAAGCCATTCCGTTCGGTGCTGAACGCGTTCGGGTAGAGCTTGCCGTGCTTGCCCGCCGACTGCTTGGCGAAGTCGCGGGCGATCCGGTTGCCCTGGTAGGCGTTCGACCGCACAACGTCCTCGAGGTCGAGGGGTGCGGTCGTGACGATGCGGACCATGTCGTCATAGAGGTCGCCGATGTGGTGCTCAACCTTGATCCTCAAGATGTCACCTCGACCACATCAAGCCGCCTTGCGGTGGCGTAGGACTTCGCGGGCACGTCAACAACGCGCCAACGACGACCCAGCAGCGACGGGTCAGACGCGGGGCCGACTGCGATGCACTCCAGTTCCCACCCAACGGCGGGAAGGGCGGCAGCGAGCGGGATGTGCAGGCCGCCCTCAACCACCGGACGCTCCACACCACCCACCGACACCAGCCGCGTATTCGTGTCACGCGACTGCATCGACGGACCAGACACCTTGCCGCGAGTGTCGTACTGCGCGACACGAGTCTCCTGCTCCAAGCCGTCCACCGTCGCCCACTCGGGGGCGCCATATGCGGTGAACGTGTCGAGCATGAGGGCCTCGGCGGCTCGGCGACCGTGCGCCGCGACAGATGCGGCGCTCATGCCCAGTTCAGCGTCGGGTCGTCGGGAGTGTCTGGCGTGAAGGTAGCGCGCACCGAGAAGACGGCGGCCCCCACATCCGGGTCCAACATCGACCACCACTCGTCGAGGATGGTGACGCGCCGCGACTCTGCGGGAAGGCCGTAGCGGTAGTCGTCGATCGCCTCATACTGGGCGCCGGTCGGGTTCAGCGCCTTGGCGGCGACCGCCATGACCTCGACGTACTTGAGGATCTCCTGGTCGAGGAGCGTGACATCCCCGAGCCTTGCCTTGATCTGGAGCTCGGCCCCATTCAGCCACCAAGTGACCTGGGCCTGCTCGTTGGGATCGGCGATGGGGCGGCCGAGCTCGACCGCTACGTCAGCGTAGGTTGCGATAGCCACGACCGCCCCACCTCCTCACTTGGACTTGCTGTAGCCGGACTCGAGCAGCGCGTCGAGGATGCCCTCGGGCACGGTCGTCACGTCGCCGGTCGGGCTCTTGACCTTGACGTACTGGACGTCGTCGACTCTCGCGACCACCTCGGGTGCGGTGTGCTCCTCGACGCGATCGACCAACTCCTGGGGAGTGGGGTCGGTCGCCTCGGCTGAGGCGGTCAGGTCTTCGGTCGTTGTCGCCTTCTTGATGGGCATATCAGACCTCCGATCAGGCGGCGTTGGTGTACTTCACGAAGCTGGCAGCGTCGTTGACGAGCCAGCCGTACTCGGCCTCCGCGAGGATGGCGACGAGGTTGTTCTCCCACAGGGAGGTCAGCGTGCCGTTGATGGTCACGGTGGCCTCGGTGGAGACGCTGTAGGAGATCTCGCCCACGGCGCCCCAGGCGGCCTGCGACCAGTCGCCGAGGTAGCCGTAGATCTTCGGCGTGGCGGCGTAGACGCCGTCACCCAGGAACGCCTTGCGGCCCAGCAGCTTGCCGCGCTGGATCAGGCCGGCCTCGTCGGTGTAGGTCGCGTCGAGGAAGATCGGACGACCCTGCGAGTCCTTCGCGGCGTTGAACTCCGGCTCCATGCGGGAGTCGAACGCCCAGCCGTTGGGCTTCTTGCCGGCGTTGACCAGCGTGCGGAGACCGGCGTTCAGGTCGTCGTAGACGGCGGTGAACGCGGGGGCCGTGCCGGTGAACTCCTGCGACGAGGAACCCGTGTCGATGTTGGTCGAGAACGGGCTCGAGGTGCCGTGCAGGGCCGCGGCGTCGAACGCGAGGGCGAACGCCTCTGCGATCTGCGGACGCAGGACGTCCATGTAGCCACCCGGGTTGGCACGCACGACCTCAGCGGAGACCACCGCGATCGCGGCGAGCTTCTTCGGGTCCATCGTCTTGAGGGCCATGCTGCCGCTCGAGGCGGGCTTCTGCGCGCCTTCCGCAACCCAGCCGGCGGTGACCTTGCCGGTGACGACGGGGATGGACTTGCCGGAGATGCCGAGCGGCACGCGGCGGGTGAGCTGCTGCACGACAGACGACTGGTAGGCCGTGTTGAAGATGGCCTCGGACTGCTCGCGGTTCAGGAACCCAGAGAAGTCGGAGAGCTTGGTTGCGGCGGTGATCGCCATTGCGTCCTCCTAGGACGGGTCAGGGCATCAGGCGATGCCGAGCTTGGTTCTGAGTGCTTCCTCGAGCCCGTCGGAGTTGAGGGCGTGAGGCTGCCCGGAACCGCCCTGAGTGAGATCAGGCCGCGGTCCCGCGGTGGTTGTCTGCTGCGTCCGAGATCCCCAGAGCTCGGCCTGGCGGCGCATCGTCTCTTCGTCGCTCGCGGTCAGGATCAGGTCGACGTTGTCGGTGATCCCGGTCTCGGCGGCGATGCGGAAGCGGAGGGCCTCGGTGGTCGCCTTGGTGGCGGCCTCGGTGGCTTCCTGCGCCTCGCGCTGCGCCTTCTCGAGGGCGGTCTCGTTGGCGCGCTCGATCTCGGCCAGCTTGCTCGCGGCAGCGTTGAGCTGCTTCTCGAGCTCCTTGGCGCGCTCTCGTTCTGCCTTGAGTGCCTTCTCGCCGTTCTCGCCCAGCGGCTTGTCGGCAGGGTCGCCCTGCGTCTGCTCCGCGTTCGGCTCGCCGGTCGGCTCGGTGGTGGTTTCGGACATGCGGGTTTCCTCCATCGCGGGGGAGTTGCCCGACGACCTCGCGTCGTCGGGAAGATGTGGGGCTACTTGAGGTAGCCGTAGAGCCGCAGCAAGCGGATGGCGTCCGAGTGGTCCCTGGCAATGTCGTAGATCGTCTCGGGGCGGAGTCGCACCAGTCGGGACGGATTCGCCTTGCGCCACGCGGAACGCTTCGTGGTGCCGTAGTGCGTTGCTTTCACCCGGTGCCCGAACAGGTCCGTCCGGTAGCCCTTGGTGATACCTGGGGCCGAAGTGCCGCCTGTCGCGTTCACAACCTCGCCGAGGTCAGCGCCGTCGCGAACCGCACGCTCGTCGGCCTTTGACAGCCCGCGGAGTTGCCCACGCTCGAGCAGCGTCGCGGGCGAGACGATCAGGCCCTCGTCGTGGGCGTCCTGCCAGGACGTGACGGGCACCATCACGCAGTCACACAGCGGGTGCCGCTGGAACGCGTCAAGGTCCCGGTAGATGCGGCCCGCCAAGATCGCGCAGCGCGCACATGACGGCGGATTCAGCATCCGGACGTAGTTCGTCCAGTCGGGTCGAGCGGTCATCTCCACCTGGGAGGCCGCGCGGCCTGCGTCCTGAACCTCGGAGACGATCAGTTGCTCGACGGCACCCATGAACTCGACCGCATCGGCCCACCACGCATCGGGCAGCGGCTCCACTGGCGCCGGAATGAAGCGGTCGATTGTGGCGATGATCGGCTCAGTGATGGGGAATCCCGCTGACGACACCCCGGCGAACGCCGCAGGGGCCGTCAGGGGCGCTATGTCACCCGCAAACGCAGCCACTGACTGCGCGGAGGCGCTCGCGGAAGCCAACTGGTACGCGGAAACGGTCGACGCGATCTCAAGCAGTGGCGCGCGCCGCTGGAACAGGCGGCGAACCGCCACCAGGGCTGCCGCCGAGATGCGGCGCTGGCGGTTGTAGTGGCTACGCGCCTGCGACAGGCTGGGCGTTGCCACCGGCAGCGTCCTTCAAGATCTGCTGCATGAGCGGGTCAAGCGCCTCAGCCTCGAGGTACTGCCGCTCCTTGGCCTTGCGGGCCTCGGACCAGCCGAGTTCGTCCCACATGCCCTCACGGGAGATGCCGCCAACCGACCGCATCTTCGTGAGCGCGTCGGCACGCTGTGAGAACGTCGGAGTGCCGGGGTCGAAGTAGTCCACGCGGACGCGGTTGCCCTCGATCTCGCGACCCGTAGCGAAGCGGTAGGCGAGCGCACCGGCCCAACCGAGCACCATGCCCTCGGCGTCATTCTTGTCGCCGACATAGTTGACCAGGTCGTTCTCGTCGGCCCGAATGGCGCCCTCGGCGGGAGGGTTGGAAGTTGTGATGCCGAAGTAGCGTGCTGGGAAGCCGTAGGACACTGCGGCCTGACGACCGTAGACGTTCATGGACGTCTCGAAGTTCTTGAGGTCGGCGGCAGCCAACTGCCCAACCTTGCCCTGTGGGTCAGTGACCATGTGGATCGCGTCGAAGTACGCCTCAAACTGCGGGATCGGCTTACCGTCAGCACCAACGAAGTCACCCTGAGCAACACCCGTCATGTACTTGCGCGGGATGCCGTGAGCCTCTTGGGCGAACTGTAGGTTGGTCAGCGACCGGGCTACGGAATCAGTGAGCCCGATGATGTCGACCAGTTCAGACTCGCCCTCGAAGGCGCCCGACTCGCGCTCATTGAGGTGCATCAGGATCGGCACGACGCCGAGGCCGTGCATGTCGCGGTCTACCTCGTACCAGCGGCCATCCTTGCCCTTGGCGACCCAAACGGTGCCGTCGGGCGTGTAGAGCGTGACGTTCGTCGGCCCCGCGCCGAGACTGTCAACGCCGTAGAACCG
>NZ_JACGXA010000004.1 GCF_014138045.1 Nocardioides ginsengisegetis | reverse complement strand
ACGCGCTCCCACGGTTCAGCCGGTCTTTGATGTTCGTCACCTGGGCGACAACCTCGGGAACAGCCTTGATGTCCGGCGCCGAAACGATCTTGATGCCCGCACGCAACTGCGAGTCCGGCGTCAGGTACAGGTTCGCCATCATCTGATTCAACGACTTCCGGTCCTCCGTGCGCGCCTTCGGCTGCTCAGCCTCAGCGAACATGCGGACCGTGAACGCCACGTAATGCAGCGTGTGGGCGTCCTCCCAGATCTGCGCGACAGGCTCAGCCCACCACGACTCCCACAGCTCGAGCTCGCGCTCAGACGGCTCAACCAGAGGCCACACGGGGGCAGGCTTCTGACGACCCTCAGCGGGGAGCTTCGTCCAATCGCGCTTCTCGCTGCGCGCAGAGTTCGGGTCCGGCGCAGGGCCAGAGTGTGAGCGCGCACCACCGCGAGGCATTACTGAGACTCCGTGTCGGCCGTGAATGTCAACTCAACGAAGCCCAGGCGCGTATCGCGGGTGTCGGTCAACTGAGGCGGCGACGACAGGCGCCGGTTGCGCTCGGCAGCCAACTCCTTCATCGCAGCCTCGGCCGCGTCCATCGCTTCCTTCACGAAGTCGGGGCGCTGCGGGAACTGAGCAGCAACCTCGCTGTCGACATGCAGGGATGCGGTGACCTGAGTCATCTGTCCTCCTCGACGGCATCGCGCCGCGCCGGGGTGCCGCACAGCATCGCGCTATGCGTCTGGTGATATGTAGGCGACCCTATGAACCCGCCGCGCCGTTGCCAGCCCTCCCCCGCGGTCCCTTACATCAGGGCTCGTCGGCCCCACCCCCCACCCCTATATCACCAGGTGATATGAAGGGTTGCCTTACCTGCCGGAGGTTGCGAGGTTGCAGGCGGGACACTCAGGCCCGCGGTATCTCGACCTGTCGTGGTCGTCGTGTCCGAGGTGCCAGGCGTTCGGGTCGATCGGCTTCGTGCAGCGCCAGCAGGTGTACGTGTGGCCCTGGTCCATGCGCTGCTGGTACGAGGCGCGTAGGCGGTCGTGTGTGGCGTCGTAGCCACGTTGCTGCCTTGTTCCTCGGGCCTTGTCCTTGGCTCGAGCGCAGGCAGGGCATCGGCTCGTGTTGGTGAGCTCGGGGCAGTCGAGGCAGACGCGTAGTGCCACGCCTACTCCTCGGTAGTGCTACAAGGTGCGCTCAACTAGGACGACGGACCATTGTTGGTGTGCTTGCCCCGTGTTGGCGGCTCATGGTTGTTGGTGTCCGGTCTCGTGGTTGAGCGGGTCTGGGTTGGCCGCACAGGTTGCGGCGTGTTGGGTGTTGAGGCTGGGGACGACTGACCAGTGACCGCACCAGGGGCAGCGGTAGGTGTCGTCCAATCAGGTCACAGCCTTCACCGGGTTGGGTGTTAGGGATCTGCCTAAAGCGAGCAGCCGCAGGACCACTCGCCACACAAGGGGCAGCCCTCAGTTGGCACGGGTCTCGCGCTTGGCGATCTCCCGCTCGATGTACCACTTGGCCTTGCGGAGATCCTCGATGGCGTCGAGCTTGAGGTCGCAGCGCCAGATGTACTTGACGGCGTTCCCGAGGTTGAAGCCCATGTGCTCGGTGATCTGGATGCACTCGATGCCACTTGGGTGTCCTGTGTAGTGCGTCGGGTGCTCAACGGGGTCAGGCTTCGGCGTGCTCACAGGAACGCCATGTCTGACCAGCCGAGCGGCGCGTGCTCACCCACGAGGTAGGCGAGGATGCCGGAGCGTGAGTAGCGGCCCGTCATGTCGGTCAGCCACTTGCTGCCGCCGTCGAGCGAGGGCGCTTGGAAGACTGAGCACGAGCCCATGTCCCAGGCGGCGAAGTGGTGGCGGTGTGCGGTCTGCCAGATGCGTGCAGCGTGCGCCTGGTGGTCGCCGCGGACTTGGCCGTTGAGCCACTTCTCGAAGCCGGACGCGTCGTTGCCGGGGATCTTGTGGCCGTGGTTGAACGCCATCGGGACACCTGCGACGTCGGCGTAGACGTTCATCTCGTCGTGCGGGATTGTCCATTCGACGTGGGCGAACTCGGGTCGATCGAGCACCCTGCGCAGGGTCTCAGCGAGGAAGCCGCCTGCGTTGTCGCTGTCGCTGGTCTGGGACTTCGCCGCACCCATGCGGCCGAACTCGCCGTGGTTGCACAGCACCGACACGAACCGGGCCTTGTCGAAGCGCGGGAACAGGTGCCGTGCGTACTGCTCCCACACGTCGAGCACGAAGTTCATCTGGCCGCGGTGGTTTAGCTCAACCGTGAACAACTGGGCGGCGTAGTTGCCGGCGCAATTCTCCATCGGGTCGCCATTGTTGACCAGCACAACCTCGGAGACGTTGTAGTCGCCGGCCATGCGATCAAGCCAGCGGTCTACGTTCTCGAGGCCGTCGTGAAGCCGCTGCTGAGTTGCTGCGACGCCGCCACCCTCGGACTTGCCGCCCTGAATGTCAGCGAGGTTGATGACCGCGGCGACGCTACCGTTTCGGGTGGTCGTGCGCTCCCGCTTCGGGATCTTCCACTTCGCGACGGCCTTGCGACGCTCAGTGATCTCATCATCGGAGAGCCGCGCCTTGGGCTTGCGCTTGAAGCGGGCGCCGTAGGAGTAGAGCTGGACGATGTCGCGGGTGCCGTCCTCGAGCGCCTTGGACTGCTGCCACGTCGTCATTCGGACCGTGTCGTCGACAACCTCGAACTCAGTGGCGTCGAGCTGGAAGATGCGGAATACGCGCGACCAGTCACCGGACTTGATCGGCGCGTCCAACTGCACGTCGGTGAACTCGCCACCCTCGGGCGTGACCTCAACGCGGCCCTTGTTCGCCAGGTGCTCGCGTTCGATCGTGCCGACGCGGCGGGCAGTGTCGGCGATGCTCACCGCAGCATCTCCCGCGCACCACAGCGGCCCCGTGCGTGACGGGATAGCGCGTCTGGGTGGAGCAGGAGTGGAGTGTCCGGGTCGGCCGCGACCATGTCGCTGATGGCCGTGTACTTGAGGCCAGGGTTCGCGAGCAGTGACCGGAGCCCTGCGGCTTCGGCGGTGGGGATGCCTGCGAGCGCATGGCAGACCTGACAAGTCCTGTGTGGCAGTTCGGCATTGACGGTCGCTGCGAGTTCGGAGAGTGCCACGACGGGGCTCCTGTGGGTCGGCGGGCGCTCAGGCGTCCCGCGGATCGGTATTCAGTTGTCCGAGAGGGTGATGTTCTCGGGGATCGTGGGCTGCTCGGTCTCACGCGCCGGCAAGGTCCATTCGGGCGTCTCGGGCAGGTCGTCGCGGACTATCACGACGCGACCTGTGCCTCTAGCGCGACGATCTCCAGCAGCTCGGCGTGGTCGTCGAGCAGGTCATCGATTTGGCAGCGGAGTCGAAACCTGTCACGCGCGGAGTCGAACCCGCGATCCGGTAGCGCGGCGTGTTCGGCCATTGCGTGCCGAACCATCGCCTCGATCGCTTCGGCTTGCTCGGTGGGCGTTGGGTCGGACATGACTCACAAGTCCCGGTCCGGGCAGTCGTAGTCCAGCGGCGCCGGTTCGGGCTGCGTGAATCCGATCGGATACGTCGTGCAACTGCCTTGGTCGTCGGACTCGTAGACAGTCTCGGCAGCGGTCTCGATCGCGAAGTCGATCAGGTCGAGGCCGAGGAAGCGAAGGGTGAATCGCATCGGAAACCCCCTGAACTACCGCCGCGCTCCATCGGCGCCGGGTGCGCGGTGGCAGCAGGGTTTTTGGCCGTTCCTCGATCTCCCCAACGGCGCAAGGTCTGGATATGCCAAACGCCCCAGGCCGGTGAGGACTTGGGGCGTTTTTGGGATGGGCGTATCGCCCAACCCGAGTGTGACACATGCACAACCATTGGCGCAAGTCAACTCTTGATCTTTGTTACGTGTCGGGGACAATCCCGCGCGCGAGGCTCACGATGCCTCCTTGGCGAGCAGGTCGATGGCGTCCCCGATGCGATACAGCGGCTTCTGCCCGTGGTGTCCCTTGGCGACAATCCGGCCGCGCTCGGCCCACTTGCGGATGCGTGCTGCGTTGAGGGGTAGTGCGCCGAGCCAGGACACTGACCGGGCGAGGGTGGCGGCATCGGCTAGCCTGTCCTCAGCGGCCTCAAGGAGCCACTTCCGACGCTCGGCCACGTCGTAGCTTGCCGAGCACACGCCGCAGGAGACGTTGCCCTTTGCGGAGAGGGCGTACAGGTCGGCACCACATTCGACGCCTTCGGTCTCCTGGTTGCAGGGGCCGGCGTACCACTTGTCGGGGGCCACGTCGATGACGCGACGACAGTGGGCGACGGCCGAGGTGATCTCCTCGACGGCATCGGAGCCGATCTCGTTGAGGGTCAGCCCGTCGACCCGCCAGAGTAGCCAGCCGGACAGGGCGGGGAGGTCGTCGTCGGGCAGCCCGGGGTAGGGCGAGGAGTTCCTGACCCCCTCAGCCTCACAGAACAGCGCCCATGAGACGAGCAGGGCTCTGAGGTCTCCCCGAGCCTCACTGGCGCCCCATTGGACGGGAGAGGGGCGTTCTGAGGGCTTCTTGCCGCCACTACTGCCTCCGACGCCGCGGTAGTCGACGCCTCTCTGGCGCGTGATGGTGGTTTCGAGCTCCTCGGCCAACCAGGTCACGTCACCGAGGGCGCGGGCGAGTTCGTCCCCGCAGGTGTCGCACACGTAGGCGGCGTCTCGGGTTGGTCGTCCGCACTTGCACTCGCTGTTCACGCCGCCTCCTGGTCTTCAATGATGTTGACGGCGTACACGACGACCGCTCCCTTGGTCTTCACAAGAACGTCAGCCATCGCGACGGCCCTCTCTTCGTCTGCGTAGTCGATCCAGTCGTCGGCGGTTGCTCCGGGCCAGGCGACGCGGAATCGTTGGTGGCCGTGTGGGGCTGTGAGTCGGGCGCGGTGGGTGTCGGGTCCGGTCGCGGGCTCGTCGGCGCTCCCTGGACGTGGACGACACGGGAGGCGCACTCGTGCGCAACTGGCAGTAGTCCGCCGTCGGCGTGCCGAGCTTGACCAGCACGGGGCTCGGGTTGCCGCACATGCCGGGCTCGATCTGGCGACATCCGGCGTGCTGCTCATCGAATGACCCCTGGCGTCTGCTGACGGCAAACGTGTCTCCGCTCGCCCTGAACGTCGCCCCACAGCGGCACGTCTCGTTGATGCTCACGGTGCTCACGGCTGGTCTCCAGGAGTCTCGGGGGCCACGCATCCGGGGCAGTCGAGGTTGTCGGTTGGTCCGTGGTTGTCGAAGTCGTGCGATCCGCGGTGGGCGGGAGGTCGCCAGCCGGCCGCGATGAGCGCCCCCACGACCTCCTCGGCACTAGGACCGTCGCCCGCTGCCCAGCCATAGCCGTCGGGGTCAAGGCGTTCGAAGGCGTGCTCGATGCCCAGCGTCCTGAGGTCGTCCTCGCGCTCACTCATCTGCTGCTCCTGTCGTGGTGCCGGTCTCGGTGGTGGTGGGGGTTGGGTGCGTTTCGGGGCTTATGCGCCGCTCGGCAATCTCCTGCTCGTGGAGGTAGGCCACGATCTCGTCGGCCTCGGCCTGCTCGGCCGGGGTCATGTCGATGACTGGGTCACGAGGAGGTCGACCGCCGACCCACCACGCCTCGATCTGGTCGGCGCTGCGCCACTCCGCACCCTCGTTGGCCAGGGTGAACCTGTGGCTGTCGGTCCGGACCATCCACAGGTCGAGCTCGTCGGGCAGCAGCGTCAGGCCGAGCGCGGAGGCCGGCGTCTCCCCGTAACAGATGTGGGGCGGGGACCACTCGGGGAAGGTGTTCGACGGAGATCCGGGGCGTAGGCCTTCGCGCTCGATGCTGATCCGATTCCTGGCTGGCGACCAGTGGTAGAGGAATGCTGGGACGTCGCGCTGAGGCCGCTCGCCCTTCTTCCAGCCGATGCCGCCGAAGACGCACTGGTCGTCCTCGTGGATGCGCCGGGCGCACTGGAGTGTGTCGTGCGGGTCGATCGACGGGCAGCGGGCGGGCTGGTCCGGGTTCGGCTTCGTCGAATTGCCGAGGCGCTCGGCCTCCTGGCCGTCGGCGGCGCTGACTGATGGGCTCATGTCAGCAACTCCTTCACGGAGTCGATGCGAGTGCCGGTCAGGCGGAACTCCATGCACTCCGCAGCACCGTCGGCGTTCAGTCTCTCGACGGCCTCGAGCGCCTTGTTGGTCGGCGTGGTTGGGTCGAGGTGGCGGTACGGGGACCAAGTCGGCCCGTCAGCAGGGTGGTCCTCGTCTGTACAACGGAACTCGATGTCCAGCACGTAGTCGCTCGTGCGCAGCAGGATCTCAGGCTCGTCGCCGCTCATCGGCCCCCCTCGGGTCCGGTCGGGGCGGCGAACCTGCCTCGGCAGACGACGACCTTGCCGTCGTTGAACTCGGGGCGCTGGAACGTGTGCGTCATGTCCCACCCGCCTGACACGAGGTCCACGAACTGCTCGACGGGCAACGTGATGGGGCAGGACTGGCAGGCGACTCGGGTGCTCACGTGGTGCTCCTCGGCTCGTAGGTGCGGACGGATTCGGTGATGACACACGCGGTGTGGCCGGTCGCGTCGGCGTGGCGCTGGGCCCACATGCGGTGGGCGTCGGTGCTGGCAGGCGGCGCGCTGCACTCAGCGCCGCACGCCGGACAGTGGCCGTCGCTTCGGCGGGACCCTCGGCCTCGCTCAGCCACGGTCGCCCTCCTCGGGTCCGGTCGGGGCGGGGCTTATGCGCCGCTCGGTGTAGTGCTTGCGGAGCCACTCGACGGGCGCAACGAGCGGCCTACCTCCCGTGACTGGATGTGCTCGCACGGTCAGTTCTGCCGAGTCGCCGAGGGCGGAGTACATCCACACGCGTTCAATCCGAACGACTTCACGCCCTGGAGGGTTGCGCCTCCATGTCGAGCCGATGAGCACGGACTCAGCCACGGTCGGCCTCCTCGTTCGTGTCGGGGCTTATGCGCCGCTCGGGCTCGTACTCCGGCGTCGGGCACGGGTCTGTGAGGCCATCAATAGGCGTCGGCGGGAGGGTGGCGACTCGCTGTCGGCAGTGTCGCCACGCCGTCCCCTTCTGCGCGCTCGGGAACGAGGCATCGCGGTCCACATGCATCAGCCGCTCGCCGAGTACGTAGTTGATGACCCGGAGGGTCTGGTTGCAGTTCAGGCAGCGGTCGTCAGCCACGGTCGGCCTCCTCGGGTCCGGTTGGGGCGGGGCAGGTGCGGCGCGGTAAGGGTTGGAGTCCCCGCCCTCGTAGCTTGCTCCGGGCTGGTTGTAGCCGACGCCCGCAATCTCCTCGCAGTGGGCGACACCCTCATCCCAGGCAATCTCAGCGGCGACCCGCTCTCGCTCGGCGATGATGCGCTCGACGGCCACCTTCAGCGCATCGCAGGCGTCGTCCGAGTGCTCTCCTGCGGCGCGGCAGATCGCGTTCCACTCGGCGTCGGTCAACGGCTCAATGTCGACGTTCTGCGGCGTCTCAGCCATGCGCGTGCTCCTCGGTGTGGTCGGTGCTAGCGGATGTGGTCTCAAGGTCGGGCGCGGTGGTGGGGTGGCGGGTCACTGGTCGCCTCCTGCCGGGTAGTCGCGGTCGAAGCGGGTGGTCAGGAACTCGACCCAACCCATGTCCCCGACGCGCATGGCCTTCGCGATCAGGTCCTCGTACTCCTCGCGGCTGCGCTTGGTGCGCTTGGCGTCAGGCATCGGGCACGTCCTGACCGATGTGGCCGAGCTCGCGAACGTCGCGCACCATGCCCTCAATCTCGGGCGGCGCGGTGAGGGTGCCGTCCGCGATCTCCTTGTGCATCGCGCCGAGCCAACGCTGGTAGCCGCGCACGTCATCAGGGTCGAGTCCTGCGGGCGGCTCAATCGGGCCATAGTCTGCGACCCGCTTGTTGCGGATGCGCTTCACCTCAGCCTTGACGGCTGTTGGTGCGCACCAATGCTCGCCACGCTCGGCGAGGTTCAGCACCGCCTTGCGGCAGTCAGTGGCTGGGTACTCGCGCAACGTCTCAGCAAGCGCATCGGCGGTGAACTCGTCGATCGGCTGCTGGGGGAAGTGCGCCCGCATGTAGCGCGCCAGGTCGACGGCCTCGCGGGGGTTCATCGCTCGGCCCCGATCTCGCGAGCCTCAGCGCGGGCGTAGGCGCGCTCCCACATCTCGGCTTCGGCGGCCTGTCGCGGGGTGGCGGCGCTCTTGCGCTGCGCTTGGAGCCGGAGGGTGTCGTACTTCTCGCGGAGGGTCGGCAGGCTGAGGATGTTGGCCCGCCAGAACTCGTCGCGCTGGCACCACTCGATCGCGCCGTGGATCTCGTCGGCGCTGCGTCCGTCCTTGTCGAGCATGAGGCGGGCGGCAGAACGCCACCTGGTGGTGATGGTTGGTCGCTTGCTGCCGTTGGCCTCGATGGCTCCGGCGAGGTGTTCGCAGATGCCATCAACGTCGGGTCGTTGGTCGTTCACGAGAGCGAGTGACTTCGGCGCGTCGGCGACGTCAGTCGCGGACTCTCCGTTCCCTTCCCCTTCCATTTCCCCTTCCCTTCCCTTCCTTTCCCACGTTGAGGGCTCAGTGATTCCTCCGTGATTAATCACTGAGTTGTCAGTGGGGAGTACGTGACCGCTCCCGCCGCCCTCATGGATCGGGCACGGGGGGCTCTTGGCGGGGGTGGGGCGGTTGATCTTCTGGTGGTGCCACTTCGGCATGTGCAGGTAGTTGCGGTTCTCGACGACGTAGCGGCAGATCCCGCTGATTGCGGCCAGCAGGTCGAGGTCGTGGGCGACGTCGGCCAGGGTCACGTCGTCGTCGAGGGGGTAGAGCGCGGCCTTGATGAGTCGGGCGTCGTCGCGAGCTCGGCCCTTGTCGTCGGCGTAGGTCCAGAGGCCGGCGAATGTCCAGCGGGTGCCACGGGGCACGGACGACAGGGATTCGCTCAGGAACGCGTCGGGCTTGATGGTGCGGATGCGCGGCACTAGACCCACCCCTCGATCTGATCCAGGGGCGCGATGCACCAGTCGTGGTGCAAGTCGCTGGTGATGTCCTCGCCACAGTTGGGGCAAGGAGGTACGTCGTCGTGCGCGCCGGGGGTTGGTGGTGGCAAGATAGCCATCAGCCGATCACTCTCCTTTGGTGCTGATCGGTAGGCCCGGCCGGAGGTACCAACTCCGCGTCCGGGCCGTCTTCATCTGTGGCCCCATTTTCCCATAGCACAGGCGGAATCCCCAGTGGACAGTGGGGGGTGGGGTGCGCGTGTCGGCCCATCACGACGCAGCCCTCTTCTCCTGCTCGAAGTCCGCTGCCATCGCCCGCCGACGTCGCGCGCAGGTCGCTTCTGAGTCGTCCCAGTCGGTGAGCGCGTCGGGTGCGCTCGCGGGGTGGTGGTCGGCGGGTGTGCGCCACCAGGGAGAGCGGTAACGCTCGGCGGTGAGCGCGGCCAGCAGCTCGCGGATCTTGTCGCCGTCGTCCTCGAACTGCCCGCTCACGCCGCCTCCCGCTGAGACTCGGCCCACCTGCGGTCAGCCACACGTCGCTTGCTCGCTCGAGCGCGTGCCCGGTGCTCCTCTGGTCGGCAGGTGTCGCAGTAGGAAGCGCGGTAGGACGGCTCGCGTCCACAACGGCACAGACGGGGTGCGCGTCCGGCGTGGTCCTTGGTGCGACTGCCGCCGATGGTCCGGCAAGACTGGTAGATGGTGGCAAAACAGACGTAGCAGGCGATCGGGTCTTCCTTGACGGGCGGTGCGTCAACCCACACGAGCACGCGGGTCTTCGGGTCGAGTCGCCATTCGCCGTGGGTGAGAGTGGATGGGGATTCGTCGCGGTCCCAGTGGCGGGTCATGCCGTGGTCTCCTTCTTCTTGTCGCGGGCGCGCTGGCTGCATTCGGACCAGTAGCGGCGGCGGTGTGGGTCGCAGCGGCCTTGGCTGGTGGCTGGTCGGTCGCAGTCGCGGCAGATCGTGTGGGCTTCGAGCTCGTTGAGGTGCTGGGCGTAGGCGCGTCTGGCCTTGTCGATGGCGTTGGTCCAGCCGTTGAGGTCGGCGGCCAGGGTGGCGAGGTTGGCGGCGATGGTCACTGGTAGCCCGCCTCTCCGAGCAGCCGCAGGAAGGTCGCGCCGTCCATGACGACGTAGCCGGCGAGCGGGTCGGTCTTGCCCTTGCGCTTCAACCAGGCGACACCGATGGGTGCGGAGGCGTTGACGGCCTCATGGTTGGCTTCGTCGACAGCTTCGGCGAGCGCATACCCCTTGGTGTTCTTCGCTTCGATGACGACGCCGGGGATGCCGGCTATGTCACCCTTGTCGGCGGCTCCCGCTAGGCGTCGGCGTTCAGCGTGGGGCCATCCGTAGGCGACGAGCGCGCCGACGATCGCCGTCTCCCATGCGGTGCCGGCCTTCTTGGCGGTGGCGCGGTTGCGAGTCACTAGCTCGCCTCCGCGATCCGCGCCCGATACCGCCGCGCCGCTTCACGCCTGCACGTCCGGCATTGGCGGGCGCCGTTGTAGACGTAGGTGTTTTCGGGCGTGTATGAGTGCCCCACCGGGCAAGTCGTCTTACTGGGGCTGCGAGCTCCGCGGTCGAGATTCTCCTCATTGGTGACGGGCTCCATGTGTTCTGGATTGACACACGCCCGATTGCGACATAGGTGGTCGATCACCAATCCCTCGGGGATTGGCCCGACCATTGCTTCATAGACCAAGCGGTGTGCCTTCTTGCCGCGGAGCTGGCCGTAGCCATACCTAGTGATGTGGCCCTTCCAGATCCAGCAACCTTTGGTCTTCTCAAACCAGCTATCTAGTGGGCTGGCCGGAGTGCGCGGGACATAGCCCCTAGTCGCCCGTTCGTAGTGGAGCCGACAAAGGCCCCTAGCCATCGATGGCTGCGCACAGCCTTCCGTTGAGCAGGTCTTCACCCGCCCCACCCCGCAACCACCAGCGCCGTCCTGAACGCCTTCACCTCGACGAGCAGCGGCCACACGGCAGCGACCGCGACCAGGGCGCGCATTAGGCGTCACCCGTCGGCTCGTCGTTGAGGTCGGCCACCCTCTGCTCGATCTGCTGGCGACGCTCGGGGCTGGAGTTGCGCCACATCGCCTTCAACTGGTCGACGTCGGTGCAGGCGGCGACCTCTTCGGCGGTGGGCTCGGGGGGTGCGGTGGGCGTGTCAGGCAGCGGTGTCACGGTGAAGTTGCCGCGCTTGCCCCTGGTGATCGTCAGGTTCGCGGTCCTCGGGCCGTCGATGTGGGAGAGCCGAGAGACCCTGATTCCGCCGACCTTGTCGCGGCCGAACGAGACCTCCGGGTCGCCGTACAGTTCGGCGCGGCGTCCAACCCACTCGGTAGCATCGTCGCCCCACGCGTCGACCAGTTGCTTGAGGACCGTGACGGCTGGTCGCCAGAAGCGCGTGTCGCCTTCGATGGCGATGTCGTACTGCTGCTCCTTGGTGCCGGCCTTGACTCCTGCGATGGTGACGATTCGCGTCACGCCGCCCAGGAAGTCTTCATAGTTGAGCTGGTCGGTCTTCTTTTCGATGGTGACGCGCATCAGTGCTCCAGGTGTCTGGCGTAGGGGTTGATGAGGGCCGAGCCGTCGCGGGATTCGCGCTCGGCGCTGTAGCACGCCCACTTGCCCTCGTCCCACGCCTCCGCCTTCTCCGCGTTGACGATGCGACACAGTTCCTCGGCGTCGTAGAGCGCGACGAACGGCGTCCCGTGCTCCATGAGGTCGCCCGCGTGACAGGTGCCGTCCGCGTTCATGTAGTGATGCGGCCTCGGTCGGATGGCCGAACGGTCTTCGACGTGCTTCATGCGAGCTTCAACTCCACTCGGTTGAAGTCGACCCGCTCCGTGGTGGGGAGGCCGACGATTGCTTGGGTGTAGGCCGCGCCCATTTCGGCGGCGGCCTTCTCGAACTGCTGGCAGGCTGCGGTGATGGCGTCGAACCAGGCGGGGTCGGGTGTGACGCGTTTGACCCAGAGGGGGAGGCCGCCGCAGTAGGACACAAAGTCGATCCACTTGCGGCCGGAGACGAGTAGCCCGGCCTGCAACTGCGGCATGTAGTGCGTCGGGACCTCGTTCGCCAGAATCGTGTTCAGGTGGGTCTTCTGGCGGGGCGACTTGATCTCGATCAGCCCGTCGTCAGCCACGAGGCCATCGGGCGAGTATCCGAGCGTCCAGTCGTCTTCGTCGCGGCGCATGAACCCGACCTCGACGGCCTGCTGGTAGTGGCCGGAGTAGAGGTCGCGGGCGATCGGCTCGGACTCGACACCTCGCCACATGTCGGGGCTCATGCCGGTTTCCTCGGTGTGGCCGGTGATGCGTTCGGCGACGAGGGTTGCGGTGATGCCTCGGGACACGTCGTTGGATGCGACCTTGAGCGTGGGGGTCAGTAGCTTGCCGACGGTCGAGGCGGTCACGATTCCTCGGCGAGCGTCATGCCACGGAGGCGTTCCCTGCTCAACGTCCAGGATGTGCAGCGTCATGCGACGTCCTCTCGGATCGGTTCGTTCTGGTGGTAGAGCCGGCAGCACCTGACGCACAGGGGGTCGGTGTGTTCGCAAGGGGCGGCGCAGGTCTGGCATGCCTCGCGGCAGCACATTGGGCAAGCGAGGTCGTCGTGGTCGTCGTAGGTGTTCACGCGCAGAACTCGCATCCGTAGCCGGTGGGGTAGGCGTGGTGTTCGCCGATCGCGGACAGGTCGCGGGCGCCGGTTGGCTTGACGAGGTTGGCTTCGATTGCCCCGCAGCCGGCGCAGGCGCCATAGACGCCGCTGAGTGGTTCGCGGGCGTCTTCCTCGGCCTGACAGATCTGGCATTGAGAGGGCCAGCAGTCTCCGTTGAGGTGGGCGTCGCTTTGAGCGGTCATGCGGTCTCACCCCACGCGTCCAGCTCGGCGCGCAACCGCTTGACGGCGAGTTCGGCGTAGATGGGTTCGGCGCAGGTGATGGCGACGGCCTGGTCGACAGCGGCGAACCATTCGTCGACTCGGCGCTCTGCGAAGTCGGCGTCGGACTCGGCCTGCCAGCGGTTGTCGCGGGCCTCGATGTAGACGAGGGCGCGGATGAGCAGCGAGGGGAGCGCGAACCCGACGGCGACGGCGATCAGGAACAGGGCGGCGTAGGTGTCGGGGCTCATGCGACACCACCAGAGAGCACCTTGACGGCGGCGATGTCCGCGTAGGAGGCCCATCGGTCGGGGTCGTGGACGCTGACCCACGGATCGGTGTGGGTGCTGCACTTCGGGTCGGTGAGGTTTACCCAGAGGCGACCCTTCTCGTCCACGACCACGGCGCCGAGTCCGGTCGGTTCCTCGGGCTTCGGCGGGGTCGGGTTGGCGAACTCGCGAAGGGCGGCCTGCGCAAGTTCCGTACTGGTCGGCCCGGTCCCATCGATGCGGGTGTCGTTGAAAGCGCCGTCAACCAAGTTGCACAGCCGTTCGACCTGTTCGCGGTTCTCGGGGTCGATGACGACGAGGGGGCGGGCGTCCGTAAGGTCGCCGCCGATGCCGTCGCGCTCGGCGAACCAGCCATCCTCTGGCGAACCAGAGAAGCGGATCGCGCGGCCACTCTCGCCGGACTGGTTCGTCACTATCGCCACGTCGCCCGGCTTCCACTCGCGGCTCATTCGTCCGCTCCCGACGCGCAGGACGCGTGGATCCACCCGTCGCCCTGCGGAACCACCCGCTGGTTGACGAGGATCGGGTCGGGGCAGCGGACACAGTCGCCGTCGTGGAGTGCGGAGACGCCCACGAGGTGACGCAGCTGGCTCTCGGGGAGTCGGTAGGTCCGGCGCTTCATGCGGCACCGCCGGTGAGGTCGACCTGCTCGGAGTGCTTGAACTTGTGGGTCAGTCCGCACTCGCGGCACCCGCCGGAGTAGATGACGTAGAACTCGCCATCTTCATCGAGGCCCATCTCGTAGTCCTCGCGAAGCGTGTACTGGATGGGCTCGGCCCGCTTTGCCTCTAGGCGGGCTCGCGCGTCATCGAACTTCTCGACCGACACCTTCCCGTAGGTCTCGGCGACTGCCCGCTCGGTGTTGGCGATGTCGCGCTCGCGGGACACCTTGCACTGCGGGCAGACGCCCCAGTTGTCGGCGCTCATGCCGCCACGACCTTCCGCGGCGTCGTGTAGGTCCGCCCGTTGTAGTCGAGGAAGTAGGCGTCGGCGGTGCACTCGATGACAGCGCCGTGGATCGTGGTCGCCAGGGACTCGAACTTGCTGCGGGACACGAGGGTTGCAGGCCGGGTTGGCTCATCGGACGGCTCGTGGTTCATGCCGCACCAGCCAGCGACTTCGGGGCCTCGTCGCCCTTGATGGTGACCTTGAACATCTGCTGCGCGGCAGAGTGGAAGACGATGACGCCCTCGGGATCGAAGAAGCCGGGAGCAGCGACTGAGCCGAGCTGATCGAGGCGATCGATCTGGTCCTCGACCGCGTGCT
Source organism: Nocardioides ginsengisegetis (assembly GCF_014138045.1). NCBI lineage: Bacteria > Bacillati > Actinomycetota > Actinomycetes > Propionibacteriales > Nocardioidaceae > Nocardioides > Nocardioides ginsengisegetis. The sequence goes on along the minus strand of NZ_JACGXA010000004.1, from coordinate 42 downwards.
GAGAGAATGCGCCCTGGTAGAGCACTGGAACGAGGCCCATGC
>NZ_JACGXA010000003.1:300000-421465 GCF_014138045.1 Nocardioides ginsengisegetis | reverse complement strand
AGAAGGTCACCCACCAACTAGCGGACGTGACCAGGGAGCTGCGGGAGATCAAGAAGATCGAGGCGAGGCAGGCCAAGGAGCACGCCCACCACACGGCAGCCGCGATCAACGGCGCGGCGACCACGGGACACAAGAAGCGGAGCAGTCGATGATGGGGCGCCCGCAGTACTCACTCGGTCAGCTCGAGTTGATCGGTGACTCTGACAGCGAATACTGGTTCGACGTCTATGGCGAGAACCGCTCGCATGGGAAGCCGCAGCCGATCACGCAGACGATCTCGACGCTGTTGCAGGATGGCAGCAAGGTTGTCACGACGGGCCACGACAACCGCGAGATCTCGATGTTCGTGGTTGTTGAGGGTTCTGACTTGATGTCGCTGGCTGAGGGCGAGGCGACCCTGTTCCTCGAGTGCTCGAAGCCGACGACACTGACGTACACCCCGGCTGACGGCATCGGTCCGGCGACGGTGTTCGAGGTGTGGGCCGCCGACCTTGAGCCGGATTATGACGACCTGCTCGAGGTCCAGCAGTTGCAGCGCGCCTACAAGCTGACGCTGACCTGTGAGCCCTTCGGTGGCTCGGACGTCGAGATCACCACGGTTGGCGTGACGTCGGCTGCGTCGCCTTCGACGGTGGTCATCAACGATGGCTCGTCGGTGACGAACTGGACACAGCAGTTCACGGATGCTCCGGGTGGTTCGGCTGCGACCGCGGGCGCGGGCCTCTATGTGGGCGCGGTCACGGGCAGCCTGAACCCGTTCAACGACTACGGCGGCCACTACCGCGCTCAGGGGTCACTGGTCTACACGCCCGCTTCCCCGGTGGACATGTCGGTGACGACGTTCCTCCAGGTGGATTGGGATATCGACTTCTACGGCTATGCGGATCGCCCGGTGCAGGTCTTCGCGGACGGCCTTGAGCTGACAATGCTCTCGTCGGTCGCGGTCCCCGGCACTCCCTACACGCGGACCACGTTCCTGTGCCCGGATGCTTCGGTGGCGTCGTTCCGCATCAAGGGTCCGCGCTCGATGCACAGCGTCGACGGCTCGGGCGGTCCGGTTGCTGGCTCTCTCGTGGTCGACCAGCTCGTCCGCACCAACCAGGCGCCGTCGACGTCGACGCTGCGACAGAAGGTGTCATCGATCCCGATCTGCGGGTCGGCTCGGACGCAGGCGACACTCAAGGTGGAGCACGCTTCCTCGGCGCTGGGCTACACGATGGTCCACACCTACCCCGACCTGGGTGACGGCTACACGCCGGACCTCCGCCGCTGGCGCACGGCCAGCGGGGCGGTCACATCGGACTCGTCGCTCATCTCAGGCTCCCGGAACGTGTGGAACGGCGGCGTCGCCACCGTCTACACCATCCCGCTGCGCATCCTGCGGCCCGGCCCCTACCTGTTCGCGGCCCGCGTGCGCCGCACCTCCGGGACGGGCGTGGCGGTCCTGAACGGCACGTCGGTGAACTTCCCTGCCTCGAACGTGTGGCAGACCGTCCCGATCGGCATCTACGAGGTGGGAGACCACCTGCCCAACACGGCTTTCTCGTACATCCTGACTCTCGCGGCCGGCACCAACACCCCGTCCATCGAGATCGACGAGGGCTGGTTCTTCTACGTCGGTGACGACGCGGCCCTGACCAGGATCGACCTTGGCACCGGCAGTCCGTCGGCGTCGGGGTCGAGTAACCGCCTGTTCCTCAAGACCCCGTCGACCGCACGGCCCTACCCGTCCATGTGGCGGGGCACCCTGGCTGACGAGTCCGACAGCCGCAACGCCGTCGTCGACACCGACGCATGGGGCGACCACCAGGCGGCGCCGACCGCCTTGACGGTGTTCACGGTGACGTCGAACGCGCTCGACGCGCAGGTCTCCGCGACGTACCGCCCACGTTGGCACACGCATGCCGGGCCGCTTCCGTGACGGGCGCTGCGATCGAGGTCCGCGTCGGTGGCGTCCCGGTCCGTTCTCTCGGCTACGTCGGCGACGTGGCGTTCTCGCACACGCTGCCCGGTGGCTGCGCTGAGGCGTCGTGGGGCATGGCTGGGCTCGCCAAGGGGGTCGCGTCCAGTGTTCTGCGTCGTGGCGCGCGGGTCGTCTACACAGTGGGTGGCTTCCCGATCTGGCAGGGCATCCTGTCGCAGCCCGGTGCTGACATGGAGTCGTTCTCCGCGACCGGCTTGTTCCGTGAGGCCAGTCGGTTCATGGCGCTGGACAACACGGGCGCCCCCACCTACGACCTTGACGCCGCGATCGTCCAGGCCATCGCGGACGGGATGCCGTGGATCTACGACGGCGGCGCACCGACCGGGATCAGCACCGACAAGGCCGAGTACCTGTCCGACCTGATCGCCGTCTCCTCGACCGCCGCGGCCGTCCGTGCCGGCGTCGGACCCGACGGGCGGGCCTACTTCCGCGCCGACCCCACGACCCCGACCCTGCACGCTGTTCCCGGTGCAGGGGTAATGGGGCAGGCCGACGATGACTACGCCTCGCGCGTCAAGGGCGAGTATGTGTCCGCGCTCGCCGGAACACCCCCAGTCCCGTCCGCTACCGCCATTGCCACGGCGACACTCTCGGGCGCCGACGAGCTGCTCTACGGGACGTCGATGCGGTTCGTCGACCTCAAGCCCCGCGGCCTGCTCACCTCGACCGAGGCCAACGCCGTCGTGTCGGGGATGCTCGCGCTGGCTGGCCCGCGTGTCGGGTTCACGGAGCGTCTCGAGCTCGCCGACTACCAGCTCCTCCGTGACGGCTCGCCGGCCTGCCTGGCGCTGGTCCGCGAGGGCGAGATGGTCCGCGTGCACGGCGCGATCAACCCCGGCCAGTCGGTCACGGGCAGCAACTTCCTCGACATGGTCGTGGCGGAGACGTCATATGTGGCTGGCGCGCAGACGATCACACTCGCCCCGCTCGGCCTCGCACCCCGCACACTCGCCGACGTCCTCGCCGTCACTGCTGTCGAGGAGTCGTTCGCATGAGTACCGAAGTGACTGCCTCGGCTCGTCGTTCGGTGAGCAGCGACATGTTCGCCGACCTGACCGACGCGCCCGTCCTGTCGATCCGCGCGAACGGCTCGAACCTGACCGTGACTTTCGACGCCGACCTCGACCAGCCGACCATCGACGCGATCACGGCCCGGATGACGTCCCGCGACGACGCAGACCAGGCAGCACGCGCAGACCTCTCGGACTTGTTGACCAACGACACGACCGCCTCCCCTTTGGCTAAGGCGGTCGCTGCCTATCTCCTTGGGGGAGCCACATGACCCACGGCCTTAGTGCTTCGGCACAACTGCTGATCCTTCTCGGCGGTGCTCTTGCTGTGCTCGCCGGGTGGCTGCGGTGGGTGCGTCCGAAGATCCGCAACACGCGCCGGGACACGGTTGCGATACGTGACGCGATCCTCGGCCGCGACGCGATCGTGGACACGATCACGCAGCAGGAGCTGGCGCCCGCGCTACCGGGGATCGGTCAGCGAATGGCGCACCAAGAGGCGCAGATGCAGACCATGACTGAGGCTGTAACCCAGTTGGCGCAGACGCATCAGCAGATGGCTGAGGTGCGCGCCGAGGTGAAGTCGCTAGCCGGGCGTGTGGAGAAGCTCGAGGCGGGCACGGTTGAGCGGATTGTGACGCGCGCGGAGTCTGCTGCTGCGTTCCGTGCGATCGAGGCCGCCCACAACTCGCACCCCGACGAGGTCGACGAGTCCTGACCTTCCGTCTGTACGCCGCCCGCCTCATCGCGGGCTCTTTCGCACGCCTGGAGGTTCCCATGCCGCTCACCTACCCCGTGGCCGTCGCGAACATCATGTCGCGGCCCAAGATGTCGGTCGAGAAGGTCCGCGAAGACGTGGGCAAGGTCGCTGAACATGCACGCGGCGGGATCGTCTTGTGGTCTGAGATCAGCCACGACTACTACGTGCGTGCGGTCGCAGCCCTCGACGGGTTCGCCACCTACCAGCCCAAGGGTGTCGATGTTCCGATCACTTGGGACACGGGCCGCTACACCGTGATCGACGTCGGCCTCGACTTCGGCTCGGTTGGCATCCCCGGTATCGCACCCGCACGGCACACCACCTGGGCGCTCCTGACCGACGTGCTCACCAAGGACATTGTCGGCGTCGCCAACGCCCACATGCACCCCGACGGCTGGAACCCCAAGCCCAACATCGTCCAACGTGCCCTGCGGCGACTGCTGTGGACGCGGCACGAGAAGCGAATCCAGAAGCGCATCGAATGGCTGTCGCACCGGGCCAAGCGCGTCCACGTCGGCGGCGACATCAACCGCCCCGGCACCTACACGTTCACCAGCCTCCGACGCTCCACCGGCGCAGGCGTGATCTACCTCGGCTCCCGTGGCGCGGTCGCACAGTCCGCACCCGACCGTTTCGCCCTGAACTCCGACCACGACATGCAGGTCGTGACCATGACACCCCGCATCGGAGCCTCCATGACCAAGCCCATCCGCCCCCCGGCCCCGATCTACCTCGGCCCCGCGGCACACACCACGCCTGGCGACAACAAGCCCATCAGCCGGGTCGTCATCCACTGCACCGTCTCTCCGCTCGTTGAGGGGCAGGCCCGGGCGACCGCCGCCTACTTCCGCAGCAAGTCCTCCGGTGGGTCCGCTCACTATGTCGTGGATGCGGACGAGGTGATCCAGGTTGTGCCCGACAGTGTGATCGCCTGGCACGCGCCGCCGAACAACAACAGCATCGGCGTCGAACTCTGTGATGCGCTGGCCTCCGAGGCGTGGGACAAGGCGAACGCCAAGCGGTGGGCCGACGTCGACCACGAGCGGATGCTCAAGAAGGCCGCCCATCTCGTCGCGAAGCTCTGCCTGGCCTACGAGGTTCCGATCCAGCGGCTCACCGTCGCCGAGTTGAAGGCTGGGCGTCACGGCATCTGCGGCCACGTCGACGTCTCGCAGGCGTGGGGCCAGTCGACGCATTGGGACCCCGGCCCCTCGTTCCCGTGGGTCCATTTCTTGGCGCTGGTCAACGACGCCGCCGACATCATCAAGGAGAACCACCGATGAACCTCAACCCGCCGCGTTCCGTCCGCGCCGCCCTCTACCTGCTGACCGCGCTCGGCACCCCCGTCGCGCTCTACCTCCAAGCCAAGGGCTACATCGGCGACCTCGAGCTCGCACTCTGGGGCGCCGAGGTGACCGTCGTGAACGGGATCGCCGCACTCAACACCAAGCCCGAGTAGTCCCATGCAGTCGCCGCCGATCGAGTGGGCGCTGCACGTCGCACACTTCGGCATCCTCGACTACCTCCGCGACCGAGGCGAACCCGATGGGGACACCGCATCCGAGTGCCTCCGCGTCATCTTCCATACCCACGACCCTCGAGGACGGGCCGCACTCGCAGCGGCAATCACCGCCTCGGGGGTCGTTCTGTTTCGCCACCTCGTCAAGTAACTGACACCTCGAGCCCCGCCACAGAACAGGACCGCTCATGGCAATCACGCCAGTCACCGTCACCTTCAAGCTCGTCGACTTCCTCGGGTTCGTCCCCGACATCCGCCGCACGAAGGTGCTGCTCGACACCAACGTCGACGCCGGCTTCCTCGTCGACACCACCACGGGCGGGTCGTTCCGGATCACCGACGCCAACGTGACGATCGACTCCACCGGCCTCGCGTCCTTCACGGTGCTGCCCTCCGGAGCGACGGGCCTCAATCCGTCCGCCTACCAGGTGCGGGTCCGGATCGACGCGGCCAACCCGGTCACCCGCAAGCGCGAAACCATCGACCTCGGCTGGTACACCATCACCGCCGCAGCCGACCTCAAGGATCTCGTCGCGACCCAGTACGTGCCGCCGACCTACCTGTCGACTGTGACGGCCGAGCTCGACGCCATCCGCGACGACGCGCAGGCCGCTGAGACGGGCGCGGTCGCTGCACGTGTCGGCGCGGAGGCCGCGCGTGACGCCGCCGTTGACATCTCCGGCATCGCCACCCCCGATGCGCTCGTCGAGACGCTGGTGAAGAACACGGGCGGTGCGGGGCCACTCACGTCAGCGGCTCTTCAAGCCTCAACTGATGCGAGAGTCGCGGACCCCACAAGCCCTGCAAACCAGACCATCCAGGGCATCTCCCTGGTCAACGCACTCGTCTACGGAGGCTGACCGATGGCTACCCCGAACCTCACCGCGATCACCACCGTCACCCCAAAGATCCTCGCCTCGGCGCAGATGGCATCCGGGGACAACGCGGCCTACACCGTGCCCGCGAACAAGGCTGCCCAAATCAAGACGATGGTGCTGTCCAACGTCAGCGGCGCGGCCGTAACCATCACCGTCTCCGTCATCCCCTCGGGCGGATCGGTCGACGGCACCCACAAGGTTGTGTCCGGCTACTCCCTGGCTTCCAACGACTCGACCACGATCAGCGAGGTCGTTGGCTCCTGGCTCGGCGCGGGCGACAAGGTCAACGTCAACGCCGCCGCCGCCACCGCCATTGACTGCGTCATCACCGGGCTGGAGTTCGCATGAGCCGCGCCAGCCGCCTTAATGGGCGGGTCGGAGCAGCCGACATCAAGGACTCAGCCGGACGCCGCCTCGACTCCTTCGAGGTGATCAACAAGGACAACCTCGCGCCCGTTGGATCGCTCTCGGCTCAGGGATGGAACCTCTGGGTCCGCCCACTGGTCACTGACTACCCGGTGCCCACCTTCCGGCCCACCACAGCCGGGACACCGATGGCCGTAGACCTCGTGCCTAACGGAACGACCGCAAACAGCACGAAGACGTGGATCGACTTGTGCGACACCGACATCCGCGACGACCCGTACTCGACCAACGGCACGAACACCCTCTACCTCGGCATCGACTCCGCCGCACCCTTCGTCGCAGCCAAGCGCGTCGGCGGCAGCGGCACCAAGCCGTCACTGATGTTGAAGGCGTCAATCAGCGCAGCCGGAAGTGTCACCGATGCCATCCGGATCAGTTCGGCGTCCATCGCCGCTGCCGCCACCGCCGACGACTACACGCTGACCGCCGACCCGTTCATCGTGCTCGGCGTGCATGGCGGCTCGGTCGTCGGCGGCTCTGGATTCAGGCTCAAGGCGGCGGCGGACATCGGGTTCTTCTACATCCCCCGCATCAACGGCACCCCAACAGGTACCCCGAAGACCTACGGCAAGACGCACCCCATCTGTTACGACCCGGTGGCACACAAGATGTGGCTCTACGAAGACGGCGGCGTCGGATGGAAGTCGGTGACGTTCGCATGAGCGAGCAGCCCGGACCCGTCGTGCGACTCCTGAAGGTCGCCATCCAGCCCGTCTTCGTGGTGATCGACGGCGACGACGTGCGCGAGATCGAAGTCGCCACGATGACCGCAACCGCCGCCGAGTGGCGATCCCTGGACCCCACGACCTGGGCCGACCTCGGGGCCTCCAAGGTGGCGCAGCAGATCGCCGCAGTCGCGGACAACGAGACGAACCAGGGAGAGGGAACATGACCCAGACCGACACCGACACTGGCGCGGACGAACTGACCCAGACCGAATTCCTGACCGCCCGCCTCTCCGAAGACCCCGACCGGACCGTCGAGGATGTCTACGACTGGCGGGGGGGCGAGTGGCGGCCACGCGACGTGGAGGTCGAGGCAGAGGCCGCCGCCAGGTACTCCGACCACCCTGACTATCGCGTGGACTGGACGCCCTGACAATCGCCTCTTCACGCCGGTTCTGTAGCACCAAGTGCTACACATGAAAGCCTCGGGCGGGTACGCTCAGGATCATGTTTGAGCCCGTGAGTGAGATCGACGGCCAGCCCGTGCGCGAGTACGAGGTGACCTACCAGCGGCCGGGCGAGCACCGGAAGGTCGTGCGACTCGTGGCGCTCAGCCCCGAGTCGGCTGGCGAGATGGTGCTGCACGGGGAGTCGGAGCCACTCCAGCAGTTCCCCACGCGGATCGTGTCGGTGGTCGACCTCGGCCCCGGCCTCGCGTGACTCCTCAGCACAAGGGCGTCGTCCCACCCGACCACGCCGCCCGACTCATCGCTCTCCGCGACCAGGCCGACACCGCGGCCGCCGCCTTCAAGGACGCCGTGGCCGACGCGTTGAAGGCCGGCGGGTCGGTCCGGGAGGTCGCGAAGGTCACCGGCCTGTCCACCCGCACCGTCCGCGAGTGGGGCACCGCACGGGGCTGGCCCACGCAGGAGCAGAAGACGGTGAACACGGAACGGCGCCGCCGCAACGCGGAGTGGCGCGACGGGATCGAGGCAGGGATGAAGGAGCTGGGCGGCGATGGGTGATCTGCGCGGCTGCCACGCCCGCATGTACGAGTCGGCCTGCGAGCTTCGCTACGACCACGACGGCAATCACCGTCATGGGGCAGTGACGTGGGAGCGTCTCAAGCCCGGCGGCGAGGGCGAGGCGTGGGTCGACCTTGACGTGGACTACCCGACCCCCGGCGGCAAGGAGATCGCTTCCGAGTCCGACACTCTCGCGCTGGCCGCAGTCCGCTCGATCCTGACCGACTACGCCGACGGAAGGACTGGCGCGGTCGGTTCCCTCATGGCCATCGATCGCGCGATCAACGCCACCGACAGCCATATCGAGCCCTGACCGAAACGTAGCCCGCAGCCCGACACCTGTCTCGCCGGTTCAGTACCGCCCCACACCAAGCCCCCGTCGCTGTCTGCGGCGGGGGCTGTGGTCATTTGCGGGCGAGCTGGGGTGGGTGCAATCGACGGAACCATCTGCACCTGTGGTTCATCGCCCGGCCCGAGGGGCTCGGCGAGCAGGTCATCGGCTCCTACGCCGTGGAGTGGTACGACATCCTCCCCGCGGGCCCCGAGGACGTGTGGCGGGACGACCTTCGCACCGTGGCGGCCAAGCTGGCCAACCACGACGGGCACGCCCGGGTCTGACCCCGCAGGATCAGCGGTTGAGCCACCACGCCATCCGCCGCGTGATCCACGGGAGGGCGACGTAGGTCATCACGGGGGTCATCAGCGCCACCGTGACGAGCACTCGCAGCGGCAGCACGAGCGGCGCGACGTGCGGGCCGAGCAGCCAGTTGACCAGCACGCTGAGCGGGTAGAACACCAGGAAGATGACGCTGGCCTGCTTCCAGCGCGGCGGGGCCGACGGCTTGACGGAGAGGTCGCGGACGTCGCGGTTGGCCGGGTCGTCGAACCACCCCTCGATGCCCGTACGTCGCTCCACGCGGGAGTCGACGACGCCGAGCCCGGCGCCCGCGTCGCGCCACCACTGCCGCTGGTGGGAGGACTCCCAGGTGGCCAGCGAGTCGGCGTCGGCGAAGCGGTAGAGCACGTGCCATGTCTCGGAGTCCTGCTCGGGCCGCACCCAGCCGGCGCCGAGGAAGCCCGCGAAGCTCCCGGCGAGCCCCTGGCCCGCCTGCATCCAGCTGACCATCTCCGCCTCGCGGTCGGGGTCGACGTGGCGGGTGATGGAGACCGTGACGGGGGTGTTCATGCGGTCCATGGTCGTCGGCGGCCGCGGGTGGCCCCAAACGACCGGCGACGCGCGCTTGGTCACATGCTCAGTAGCGGACCTCGAACCGGGCGTGCCCTGCGACCGGCGCCGGGCTGCTGGCGACCCGCCGGACCGTGGCGTACGGCGATCCCTGGTGGCACCACGCGACAAGGGCCTCGACGTCCGGCTGCGGACCCTCGAAGTGCCCGGCGACCGACCCGTCGGGCTCGTTGCGGATCCAGCCGGTGACCCGGAGCCGCCGGGCCTCGGCCTCGGCGTACGCCCGGAACGAGACCCCCTGCACGCGGCCGCTCACCACGACGTCGACGGCGATGGTCGGGGTCCCGGTCATGGCCCCATGATGCCGCTCGCGGGTGGGCCGCCGGCTACAGCTGCTTCTTGGTGACCGCTCCGACCACGCCGTCCGCGTTGTAGGCGAAGAACGCCAGGCAGGGGTGCGCGTGCGTGACGGACATGTCGATCCTGACCTGGGTGCCCGTGCCGGTCGCGTAGTAGGAGGCCTGGTAGGTGGCGGGGTCCTCCCCGGCCGGGAACGAGCTGACGCAGCTGCCCTGGGCGCCCTCGATGACCGCGATCGCGAACAGGTCGAGGTCCAGGTTGGTCACGCCCTGGACATAGCCGGAGTCGATGGTGAGCCCGGTGACCGACAGTGTGGGCGGCGCCGGCGCGGCGGGCACCGGCCAGGTCGTGCCCGGCCCGACCACGCCGTCGTCGTTGACGAGGAAGAACGAGAGGCAGTCGGGGTGCGCCGACGGGTCGGCGTACATCTCGAAGACCGTGGGGTCGTCCCAGGCCGGCTGGAGGACGTAGGCCGAGGGGTCGAGGTCGCTCCAGGTGGTGATGCAGCCGCTGTCGACCTGGGAGACCAGCGAGAAGCGCGTGGCGTCGAAGTTCGCGTGGATCCGGAACGGCCCGCCGGGCGCACGGGTCACCGACGTGATCGTGGGGGCACCGGGCGCGGGCGCCGCGGTGACCTGCCGGACCACGGCGGCGCTGGCGCCGCCCGTCGCGTTGAACGTGAAGAACGACAGGCAGGGGCGGACCAGCCCCGGGGCGTCGACCTCGCCCCCGATGGGCTCGTGGGCGAGCGGGTCCTCACCGGCCGGCCAGGTGGTCGCGCAGCTGCCCTCGGGCTGGACGAGCACGGCGAGCCGGGCGACGTTGTAGTCCCAGGTGGCGGTGAAGGAGTAGCGGTCGGAGCCCACCACGTGCCGCACCGAGGACACGACGGGCGGCGCCGGCGCGGGTTCCTCCCCCACCTGCCAGGTCGCGGCTGTCTTGCTCGCCCGGCCGCCGTCCTGGCGCACGGTGAAGAAGGACAGGCACGGGTCGGTGACGTCGGTGTGGATCTGGACCGGGTCGCCCGCCGGGGCGTAGACGAGGTGCTTGGCGAAGGGCTCGCCGTCCGGCCAGGTCGTGGCGCACTGGCCGGCGGGGCGGCTCAGGACCGCGAGGTTGACCTTGTCGCGCGGCCAGGTGACGCCGGCGAAGTAGTCGCCCGGCGAGCCCAGGGCGCGGCGGACCACCTCCACGGTCGGCGGTGCCGGGGCCTGGACCCAGCTGGTCAGGGCCTTGGTGACCGGGCTCGGCCCGGCGCCGGACTGGTTGACCGGCTGGACGCCGTAGCAGTTGGTGTCGACGTAGGTGAAGGTCTGGTGCCAGACGCCGGCAGTCGGGTCGACGCGCAGGATCCGGACGTTGTCGGAGTACGTCGCCTCGCCCCAGTAGTCCTTGACGATCGGGAAGTTGCACGTGGCGCCGGGCGCGATGAGGACGTCGACCTTGCCGCCGGGTGGCGGGTTGGACGGCGGGGTCCAGGTGATCGCGATCGGCTTGTCCGCCGCGAGCCCGCCGGCGAAGTCGACCCCGGGGAGGGCCTGGGGGGCCGGGTCGAGCGGGCATGCCTTGGCTGCCAGCCGCCGCGTCCCGCCGTACAGGTTGACGGTGCGGTCCAGGGCCTGCGCGTCGACGACGCGACAGGCGTAGTAGCCGATCCGGTCGGCCATCATCGGGCAGTCCGGCAGGTAGAGGATCGGCGTCATCAGGTGGCAGCCGTCGGTGTGCTCGAGACCGAGGTTGTGGCCGAGCTCGTGGGTGATGATGTGCGCCGCCACGACGCGGACGTAGGCCTCGCTCGCGCTCGGGATGGCGTTGAGGAGCCCCGAGCTCAGGTGCACCCAGTTGGAGCCCTGGTAGCCGACGGTGGCCAGCCCGTCCGAGCCGCCGGTGTCGCCGACGAAGATCCGGAGCTTGGCCTTCGACTTCGGGACCTGCTTGAAGGTCATGTCCAGGCCGGTGTCGTTCCAGGCGCGGATCGCGGCCCTGAAGGACCACATGAACTTGTCGGGCAGCTTGACCCAGTAGGGGATCGTGCGGCCCGGCCACTTCCTGATCGATGCACGGCTCGGCAGGACGCCGTCCCCGGCGAGGGGTCTGGCGACCGGGGCGACCCGTGGGTCTCCGCTCGCCTCCGGGTCGGGCGCTCCTGCCGAGTCTGCCGTGTGGACCACCGCTCCGCGCGCGGCCGTCGCGGCCCCCTGGCTCAGGGCGAGGGGGACCGCCAGCACCGCGAGCGTCGCGAGGACCGCGACGACGAGCGACGCGGAACGGGGCCTGGGCATGCGTCACGGTAGGCGGATACGCACCCGGGCCACATGCTCAGATCTGGTGAACCACCCCTGGGCGGGGGTCTCAGAGGATGGCGCCCGGCGCGTAGGCCGCCGCCTCCGGGTGCCGGGCTGCGAGCTCGGCCACCCGGCGTACGACGGTCTCGACCTGCTGGACCGCCGCCCCGGTGAAGGTGATCGGCTCGGCGACCAGCGACTCGAGCTGGGCCGCAGTGAGGCCGAGCCGGTCGTCCGCGGCGAGCTTGGCGAACACGTCGTTGCCGGCCTGGCCCTGACGCATCGCGAGGGCGGTGCCGACGGCGGCCTCCTTGATCGCCTCGTGGGCGGTCTCGCGACCGACGCCGTTGCGGACCGCCGCCATCAGCACCTTGGTGGTGGCCAGGAACGGCAGGTAGCGGTCGAGCTCGCGCTGGATGACGGCCGGGAACGCGCCGAACTCGTCGAGCACGGTGAGGAAGGTCTGGAAGAGCCCGTCGGCGGCGAAGAACGCGTCGGGCAGCGCCACCCGGCGTACGACGGAGCAGGAGACGTCGCCCTCGTTCCACTGGTCGCCGGCGAGCTCGCCGACCATGGAGAGGTAGCCGCGGGTGATGACCGCCAGGCCGTTGACGCGCTCGCAGGAGCGGGTGTTCATCTTGTGCGGCATCGCCGAGGAGCCGACCTGGCCCTCCTTGAAGCCCTCGGTGACGATCTCGTTGCCGGCCATCAGCCGGATCGTGGTCGCGAGGTTGGACGGCCCGGCCACGAGCTGGACCAGGGCCGACAGGACGTCGAAGTCGAGCGAGCGCGGGTAGACCTGGCCGACGCTGGTCAGCACCCGGTCGAAGCCGAGGTGGGCCGCGACCCGGGCCTCGAGGTCGGCCAGCTTGGCGGCGTCGCCGTCGAGCAGGTCGAGCATGTCCTGGGCGGTGCCCATCGGGCCCTTGATGCCGCGCAGCGGGTAGCGAGCGAGGAGGTCCTCGACCCGCTCGACGGAGATCATCATCTCGTCGGCGACCGTCGCGAAGCGCTTGCCGAGGGTCGTGGCCTGGGCCGCGACGTTGTGGGACCGGCCGGCCATCACGGTGGTCTCGTGCTCGGCGGCGAGGCGGGCCAGCCGCGCGAGCGTGGCGACGGCGCGGTCGCGGAGCAGCTCGAGGGACTGCTTGACCTGGAGCTGCTCGACGTTCTCGGTGAGGTCGCGCGAGGTCATGCCCTTGTGGATGTGCTCGTGCCCGGCGAGCGCGCAGAACTCCTCGATCCGCGCCTTCACGTCGTGGCGGGTGATCCGCTCGCGGGCCGCGATCGACTCGAGGTCGACCTTGTCGACGACGTCCTCGTAGGCCTCGACGACGCCGTCGGGCACCTCGATGCCGAGGTCGCGCTGGGCCCTGAGGACCGCGATCCAGAGCCGGCGCTCGAGCACGATCTTGTGCTCGGGCGACCAGATGTGGGCGAGGTCGGCCGCCGCGTAGCGGGTGGCGAGGACGTTGGGGACGCTCAAGTCAGATTCCTGCCGCGATGTCGGAGCGGTGCTGGGCTCCCTCGAATTCTACGTGGGTCACGCCGGCGTACGCCGCGGCCCGGGCGGCCGCCACGTCGGCCCCGGTGGCCACGACGGCCAGCACCCGGCCGCCGGCGGTCACGAGGTCGTCGCCGGACATCGCCGTGCCCGCGTGGATCACGTGGACGTCCTCGACGGCCTCGACCGCGTCCAGCCCGGTGATCAGGTCGCCGGACGACGAGCTCTCGGGATAGCCCTTGCTGGCCACGACGACCGCGACCGCGGCGCCGTCCTTCCAGCGCGGTGCCGGCACGTCGGCGAGGGTGCCGGTGGCGGCACCGACGAGCAGGTCGGACAGCGGGGAGTCGAGCAGCGCCATCAGCGGCTGCGTCTCCGGGTCGCCGAAGCGGGCGTTGAACTCCACGACGCGGGTGCCGCGCGAGGTGAGCGCGAGACCGGCGTAGAGGAGTCCGGCGAAGGGGGTGCCACGGCGGGCCATCTCGTCGACGGTCGGCTGGAGGACGGTCTCGAGGACCTCCGCGACGAGGCCGGGGGGCGCCCACGGGAGCGGCGTGTAGGCACCCATGCCGCCGGTGTTGGGGCCCTGGTCGCCGTCGTGGATGCGCTTGAAGTCCTGGGCGGGCTGGAGCGGGTGGACGGTCGTACCGTCGGTGATGGCGAACAAGGAGACCTCGGGGCCGTCGAGGTACTCCTCGATGACCACGCGCTCGCAGCCGGCCGCGTGCTCGACCGCGGCGTCGCGGTCCTCGGTGACGACGACGCCCTTGCCGGCGGCCAGGCCGTCGTCCTTGACGACGTACGGCGGCCCGAACTCGTCCAGCGCGGCCGCGACCTCCTCGGGCGTGGTGCACACGAACGCCCGGGCGGTCGGGACGCCGGCCGCCTCCATGACGTCCTTGGCGAAGGCCTTGGACCCCTCGAGCTGCGCGGCCGCGGCGCTCGGGCCGAAGACGTTGATGCCCCGGGCGGTCACCGCGTCGGCCACACCCGCGACCAGCGGCGCCTCCGGGCCGACCACGACGAGGTCGACGCCGAGCCGCTCGGCAAGGTCGGCCACGGCGACGCCGTCCATCGGGTCGACCTGGTGGAGCGTGGCGACCGCGGCCATGCCGGGGTTGCCGGGGGCCGCGTGCACCTCGCTCACCGACGGGTCCTGGGCGAGGGCGCGGGCGAGGGCGTGCTCGCGGCCTCCGGTGCCGATCACGAGGGTCTTCACGGGCGTCAACGTTAGTGCGTCACCGGCCCGGTCCGTCCCCGGCGGCCAGCCGCGGACGTCAGGCAGGTGCCGGCTTCGACTGCTGTGCGGCGGGTGGGGGTCGGAATCACCGGTTAACCGGCGATCCCGACCACGGGAGTGCGCAGGATCATCACCGGGCGTCGAGAAATGATGATCGTGCGCACATGAGGCCCACGTCGGACGTCAGGCCGGGTGGACCTCGATGGTCTGCTCGCGGCCCGGGCCGACGCCGACGCCCCAGATGCGGGTGCCCGACATCTGCTCGAGCGCCTGGACGTAGGTCTGGGCGTTCTTGGGCAGGTCGTCGAAGGAGCGGCAGCCGGAGATGTCGGTCCTCCAGCCGTCGAAGAACTCGTAGACCGGCTTCGCGTGGTGGAACTCGGTCTGGGTCATCGGCATCTCCTCGACCCGCTGGCCGTCGATCTCGTAGGCCACGCACACCGGGATCCTGTCCCAGTGGTCGAGCACGTCGAGCTTGGTGAGGAAGTAGTCGGTGAGGCCGTTGACGCGCGAGGAGTAGCGGGCGACGACGGCGTCGTACCAGCCGCAACGCCGGGTGCGGCCGGTCGAGACGCCGATCTCGCCGCCGATCTTCTGCAGGTTGATGCCGTCCTCGTCGAAGAGCTCGGTCGGGAAGGGACCGGAGCCGACGCGGGTGGTGTAGGCCTTGATGACGCCGATGACCCGGTCGATCCGGGTCGGTCCGACGCCGGCGCCGACGCAGACGCCGCCCGCGACGGGGTTGGAGGACGTCACGAACGGATAGGTGCCGTGGTCGACGTCGAGCATCGTGGCCTGGGCGCCCTCGAAGAGCACCGTCTCGCCCCGGTCGAGCGCGTCGTTCAGCAGCAGGGAGGTGTCGGCCACCATCGGGCGGAGCCGGTCGACGTAGGAGAGCAGCTCCTCGACGACCGCGTCGGCCTCGATGGCCCGGCGGTTGTAGACCTTCGTCAGCAGGTGGTTGCGGACGTCGAGCGCGGCCTCGACCTTCTGCCGCAGGATGCCCTCGTCGAACAGGTCGGCGATCCGGACCCCGACCCGGTTGATCTTGTCGGCGTAGGCCGGTCCGATGCCGCGGCCGGTCGTGCCGATCTGGTTCTTGCCGAGGAAGCGCTCGGTGACCTTGTCGATCGTGGAGTGGTAGGACGCGATGACGTGGGCGTTGGCCGAGACGACCAGGTTGGCGACGTCGACGCCCCGCTCGATGAGCGAGTCCAGCTCGCGGAACAGCGCCTCGGGCGAGACCACGACGCCGTTGGCGATCACAGAGGTGGCGCCGGGCGTGAGGATCCCGCTGGGCAGCAGGTGGGTCGCGAACTTCTCACCGTTGACGACGATGGTGTGGCCGGCGTTGTGGCCGCCGCTCGTCCGGACGACGTAGTCGATCGTCTCGGTCGTCGCGAGCTGGTCGGTCGCCTTGCCCTTGCCCTCGTCGCCCCACTGGGCGCCGAGAATCACGATGGCGGGCATCGCTGCCTCCTTCATGGGTCACGCGTCAGCCGACGGCGCACGACCGGGGAGCTCCTGCATCGGTAAATGCAAGCGGCCCCGGCAACAGCGCACCGGGGCTCTTGCGGCCACACGTTACCAAAGGGGTGCATCACCACCCCTCGCGCTCGGATAGTGTCCGGCGAATGGACCCACTCCTCGTCATCACCAACAGCGACGCCGGCACTGCCGACGAGGAGTCGCTCGATCAGGCCCTGACGATCCTGCGCGCCGAGGCCTCCGTCGAGGTGCAGGCGACCTCCAACCCCGGCGAGCTCGACGGCGTGCTGCACCGGGCGGGCAGCCGCCGGATCGTGGTGGCCGGCGGCGACGGCAGCCTGCACGCCGTGATCGCGGCCCTGCACCGCCGCAACGACCTCAAGACCGCGGTCATCGGGCTCCTGCCCCTCGGCACCGGCAACGACTTCGCCCGCGGCAACGCCATCCCCCTCGACATCGAGCAGGCCGCCCGGCTCGTGCTGCACGGCGAGGTGCGGCCGATGGACCTCGTCGTCGACGAGGTCGGGCAGGTCGTGGTCAACAACGTGCACGTCGGCGCCGGCGCCAACGCGAGCCGCCGCGGCGCCCGCTGGAAGACCCGGCTCGGCTCCATCGGGGTCGGCAAGGCCAACCTCGGCAAGCTCGGCTACCCGATCGGCGCGGCCATGACCGCCTGGAACCCGCCCGTCACCCGGCTGCGGGTCGAGGTGGACGGCAAGGTCGTCAACGACTTCCACCAGCCGGTGCTGATGGTGGCCGTCGGCAACGGCTCGTCGGTGGGCGGTGGCGCGGAGATCACCCCCGAGGCCGACACCGAGGACGGCCGCCTCGACGTGATGATCAGCCGGTCCACAGGGCCGATGGCGCGGCTCCTGTACGCCGTGCGCCTCGGCCGCGCCACGCACCACGAGCGCGAGGACGTGGAGTACGTCCGCGGCACCCGCGTCTCCGTCGCGGGCGAGGAGTTCTGGTGCAGCGCGGACGGCGAGATCTACGGTCCCGAGCGGCAGCGGACCTGGCACCTCGAGCCCGCGGCGTACTCCATGGTCCTGCCGTGACCGGCAGGACGGCCTAGAGCCAGCCCCGCCTGCTCGCCTCGACGCCCGCCTGGAAGCGGGTGTCGGCGCCGAGCTCGGTGAGGACGTCGGCCACCCGGCGGCGCACGGTCCGCAGGCTGATCCCCAGGGTGCGGGCGATCTGCTCGTCCTGGGCGCCGGTGGCCAGCTGCTGCAGCAGGAAGCGCCGCAGGTCCGGCCGTGCCTCGCCGCGGTCGAGGGAGGGCACCGGCGCGGCCCGCTCCCACAGCAGCTCGAAGAGCAGGGTGAGCGCCTCGACCAGGCCGCGCTGGCGCACCAGCGAGCGCGGCTCGTCCGCGAAGCCCATCGGCTCCGGCAGCACCGCGTGGGTGGTGCCGATGATGAACATCCGGGTGGGGAGGTCGGGCAGCACCCGGATCTGCTCCCCCACCTCGGCGCGGGCGGTCAGCGTCGCGGGCGCCTCGTGGAGGGCGCGGACCGGGTAGATCGCGCGGGACTTGCGGCCGCTGGCGATCAGGTCGCCGACGACCTTCAACATCGCGTCCTCGCGCGGGATCCGCCACTGGTCGGGCCGCAGCCAGAGCATGTCCCCCTTGCTCTGCGCGATCAGGGCGGCGATCAGACCGACCGGCTGGCCACCGGAACTGATCTCGCCGTCGATCGGGGTGATGTCGTGGACGTCGCCCGGCGCGGGGCGGACCGCGCCGGCGGTGAGGAACGGGATGGCGGCTGCCAGGCCCTCGAGCCGGTCGTGCGCCTCGCCCGCCCGGGCGGCGGAGACCGCCGCCATCCGGGCGAGTGCCTCGGCCGGGGAGTCGATGTAGAGCCGGGAGTCCTCGACCCGGGCGATCCCGGTGTCCAGCAGCGGCCTCAGCTCGGCCAGCAGCTGGTCGGGAGTCGACATGAGCGCCGACGCGACCCACAGCAGCTCGCGCCCCGACTGGAGCTGGACCTTCTGGTAGATCCGTTCGACGGACGCGGGGAAGCCGAGGGCGGTCATCATGCTGTCCGGGGCGGGGCGAGCCATGGTGGCAGGTTAATGACAGCGACAGTTGCTAGCCAACTGGCATGGACCTGTCAGTCCTACGCTGGGCGGGCGCGTCAGGTGGTCGTGCGTCTCGGGACATGTCTCGGGGATGGGCACCACCACTCGCACGACCCACATCGGGGGATGAGGTCGAGCAGACAGCGCCGGAAAGGGCACCGGAATCGCCACAGGGGACGGTTCCGGTGCCCTTCCTTCTGCCCCGGCCCGATAGCCTTGCCGCTCATCCCCGCCCCCTTTCGCAGGAGCAGCAGAGCCATGGCACGAGGCGGACAGGCCTCCCAGCAGAACCCCACCGACTGGGTCACCCGCGCCGCCGACGACGCGATCCGGCACGCGGAGCAGACCCGCGCGCACCGCGGCGACACCGACCGGCTGATCACGTGCGCGTCCGGGGCGAGCCCGTCGGGCCCGATCCACCTGGGCAACCTGCGGGAGTTCCTCACGGTGCACTTCGTCGCCGAGGAGATCCGCAGCCGCGGCATCCCGGTCCGGCACCTGCACAGCTGGGACGACTACGACCGCTTCCGCAAGGTGCCCGCCGGTGTCGACGAGGCGTGGAACGAGCACATCGGCCGCCCCCTCTCCGCCGTGCCCGACCCGTGGGAGTGCCACACGTCGTGGGCCGAGCACTTCAAGGCCCCGCTGCGCGCCGCCCTCGCCGAGCTCGGCGTGGAGATGGAGGAGGTCTCGCAGACCGAGCAGTACCGCGCCGGCACCTACCGCGACCAGATCCTGACCGCCGTCCAGCGTCGCGGCGACATCGAGACCGTCATGTCGCGCTACCGCACCAAGGCCGCGCCCGTCGCCGAGTCCGAGGAGGAGGCCGAGTCGCTGGCCGACTCGGTCGCCATCGACGACGAGCCCGCCGGCACCGGTGACGACGACCTGGCGCGCTTCCCCTACAAGCCCTACTGCCGCGACTGCGGTCGCGACACGACCACCGTGACGTCGTACGACGACGCGACGACCGACCTCGCCTACACCTGCCGGGTCTGCGCGTTCGAGGGCGTCACCAACCTGACCACGCAGCACGAGGGCAAGCTCGTGTGGAAGGTCGACTGGCCGATGCGCTGGGAGTTCGAGGGCGTCGACTTCGAGCCGGGCGGCGTCGACCACGCGTCGCCGGGGTCGTCGTACACCGTGGGCAAGGAGCTCGTGAAGGACGTCTACGGCGGCCGCGCGCCGTCATTCGTCGGCTACTCCTTCGTCGGCGTGGCCGGGATGGCGAAGATGTCGTCGTCCAAGGGCGGCGTGCCCACGGCCGCCGACGCGCTCAAGGTGCTCGAGGCCCCGATCCTGCGGTGGCTCTACGCCCGCCGCCAGCCCAAGCAGGCGTTCACCGTCGACTTCGGGCCCGAGGTCGTGCGGCTGTACGACGAGTGGGACGCGCTCGGCAAGAAGGCCGCCAACCCGGCCAAGCGGGACGCGCAGGTCCTGGCGTTCGAGCGGGCCTCGGCCACCGCGGCGGCCGGCACCCTGCCGACGCCGGCCGTGGTCGTGCCGTTCCGGGTGCTGTCGTCGGTCGCCGACGTGACGGCCGGCTCCGCCGAGCTGATCTCGACGACGGTGACCAACGTCGGCCACCCGCACGAGACCGTCGCCGAGCTCGAGCCCCGGCTGACCAAGGCGATGACGTGGACCAGCGAGTTCGTGCCGGCCGAGGACCGCACCACGGTGCGCGCCACCGCCGACACCGAGCGCCTGGCGGGGCTGAACGAGGACGAGCAGCTCTGGCTGGCCCAGCTGCTCGACCGGATGCCCGACGAGCTGCACCTCGACGAGATCACGACCCTGGTCTACGGCGTGCCGAAGCTCGCCCGCGGGCTCGGCCTCGACGACGCCCCGACCGACCAGGTGAAGGCCGACCAGAAGGCGTTCTTCAACCTGCTCTACAACCTGCTGGTCGACGCCGACCGCGGACCGCGGCTGCCGACGCTGTTCGTGGCGCTCGGCGCGGAGAAGGTGCGCTCGCTGCTGCAGGCGTGACGCACCTCCTCCCGCTCGGCCTCAGCCCAGGAGCGCGGCGTACGCCGTGGGGCTGGAGTCGCGGAGGAACTCCGAGCACCGCTCCCACTCCTCGGTCTCGCCGATGACCTTGGCGGACAGGGCGAGGAGGGCGAGACAGGACAGGAAGCCGCGGTTGGGCTCGTGCTCCCACGGGACCGGGCCGTGGCCCTTCCAGCCGTTGCGGCGCAGCAGGTCCAGGCTGCGGTGGTAGCCGACGCGGGCGTAGGCGTAGACGGTCACGGGGTCGAGCTCCGCGTCGGCGGCCTCGCCGCCGAGGGCGGCCCAGGCGACCGGCGATGCCGGGTGGGCGCGGACCACGTCGACGGGGGCGGCACCGGCCGCGAGCTCCGCACTGGCGGGGTCCACGGGAAGGTGGGTGGGCGGGGGTCCGGCCATCAGGTCGCCGAAGCCGTTCGGGGGGGAGGTCATGGGAGTAATTGTCCATGCAGGGGTGTTGAGTAGTGCCATGACCCACGCACCCGCTTCCCCGGCCCCGGCCGCACCCGGCGAGGAGAAGGACCCGTGGCCGGCACTGTTCGCCCTGTGCCTCGGCTTCTTCATGATCCTGGTCGACTCGACCATCGTCTCGGTGGCGACGCCGGCGATCATCGAGGACCTCCATGCCGGGGTCAACGACGTGGTGTGGGTGACCAGCGCCTACCTCCTGGCCTACGCCGTCCCGGTGCTGATCACCGGCCGACTGGGTGACCGGTTCGGCCCCAAGAACCTCTACCTCGCGGGCCTGACCGTCTTCACGCTGGCCTCGCTGTGGTGCGGCCTGACCAACACCGTCGAGGGGCTGATCGTGGCCCGCGTGGTGCAGGGCCTGGGCGCCTCGATGATCACGCCGCAGACGATGGCGATCATCACCCGGATCTTCCCGGCCCAGCGCCGCGGGGCCGCGATGTCGCTGTGGGGCGCCACCGCCGGCGTGGCCACGCTCGTGGGCCCGATCCTCGGCGGTGTGCTCGTCGACGGCCTCGGCTGGGAGTGGATCTTCTTCATCAACATCCCGGTCGGCATCGTCGGCTTCGCGCTGGCCTGGCGCCTGGTCCCGACGCTGCCCACCAACAGCCACCGGTTCGACTGGCTGGGCGTCGTGCTGAGCGGTGCCGGCATGTTCCTGCTGGTCTTCGGCATCCAGGAGGGCCACCAGTACTCCTGGTCCACCGAGATCTGGCTGATGATCGCCTCCGGGCTCCTCGTCTTCGCCGGCTTCGTCTGGTGGCAGGCCCGCAACAGCGCCGAGCCGCTGGTGCCGCTGCACCTCTTCCGCGACCGCAACTTCTCGCTGGCCAACATCGCCATCTCGGTCATGGGCTTCGCGATCACCGCGATGGCGATCCCCCTGATGATCTGGGCGCAGGTCGTGCGCGGCATGAGCCCGACCCGGTCCGCGCTGCTGCTGGTGCCGATGGCGGTCATGACGATCGCGCTGGCCAAGCCGATCGGCTCGCTGACCGACCGCGTCCACCCCCGCCTGATCACCTCGATCGGCTTCGGACTCATCGTCGGGTCCCTGGTGTGGCTGTCGTTCGTCATGACGCCGGACATCACGATCTGGGCGCTCGTCCCGCCGATGCTCGTCTTCGGCGCCGGCAACGCCGGCGTCTGGGCGCCCAACTCCGCCACCGCGACCCGCAACCTGCCGATCCAGCTGGCCGGCGCGGGCGCCGGCGTCTACAACGCCACCCGCCAGGTCGGTGCGGTCCTCGGGTCCGCGGCGATCGCCGTGCTCATGGACTCCCGGATCGCGGCGCAGGGCCTCCCCGCCTTCAACGGCGAGGCGGGCGCCTCCGGCGCGGGCCTCCCGGCCGCGATCGCCGACAAGTTCAGCAGCGCCATGGCCGACTCGATGCTGCTGCCGCCGCTGGTGCTGGTCGCCGGCTTCGTGGCCGTGCTGTTCTTCGAGAAGCCGCGTCACCAGGGCTGGGGCGGTCCGGCCGCCGCCCCAGGAGCGACCGTGGCGACCCCGGCGGCACCCGCCGACTAGCCCGGACCCCACGACGTCGTACGCCCCGGCCGCTGCTGCGACCGGGGCGTACGACGTTGCTGGCTGGGTTGCTGGCTGGGTGTGTCAGGCGCTGATGCTCTTGCCCGCCGACCGGAGGTTGGCGCAGGCCTCGCCGACGCGGGCGGCCATGCCGGCCTCGCCCGCCTTGCCCCAGGCGCGCGGGTCGTAGGCCTTCTTGTTGCCGACCTCGCCGTCGACCTTCAGGACACCGTCGTAGTTGGTGAACATGTGGGCGGCGACCGGACGCGTGAAGGCGTACTGGGTGTCGGTGTCGACGTTCATCTTCACCACGCCGTAGTCGACCGCCGCGCCGATCTCCTCGGGCGTCGAGCCCGAGCCGCCGTGGAAGACGAGGTCGAACGGCTTGGCGCCGGCGGCGAGGCCGAGCTTCTCGACCGCGGCGTCCTGGGCCGAGCGGAGGATCTCGGGGCGGAGCTTGACGTTGCCGGGCTTGTAGACGCCGTGCACGTTGCCGAAGGTCAGCGCGGTCATGTAGCGGCCGTTCTCGCCGGAGCCGAGGGCGGCGATGGTGGCGAGGGCGTCCTCGGGCGTGGAGTAGAGCTTCTCGTCGATCGCGCCGACGACACCGTCCTCCTCGCCGCCGACCACGCCGACCTCGATCTCGAGGATGATCCGGGCCGCGGCGCACTGGGCGAGCAGCTCCTCGGCGATCTTGAGGTTCTCGTCGAGCGGCACGGCGCTGCCGTCCCACATGTGCGACTGGAAGAGCGGCGCCTCACCGCGGGCGACCCGCTCGGCGGAGATCGCCACCAGCGGCCGGACGAAGCCGTCGAGCTTGTCCTTGGGGCAGTGGTCGGTGTGCAGCGCGATGTTCACGGGGTAGTTCTTGGCGACCTCGGCGGCGTAGGCCGCGAAGGCGACCGAGCCGGTGACCATGTTCTTCACGGTCGGACCGGAGAGGTACTCAGCGCCTCCGGTCGAGACCTGGATGATGCCGTCCGAGCCGGCGTCGGCGAAGCCCTGCAGGGCGGCGTTGAGCGTCTGCGAGGACGACACGTTGATCGCCGGGAACGCGAAGGCGTTCTTCTTGGCGGTGTCGAGCATCTCGGCGTAGATCTCGGGGGTTGCGATGGGCATGGGGACTCCTCGGGCGGTGTTCCAACGGCGCCTTCACCCTAGTGGCTACTCGCGGGTCCGGAGTCGGCCGGTTCTGGAGGTCCCGAGGCGTGGCACGGCGTACCGTCGGAGCGTGGAGGAGGCACGCCCGCTGACCGGGCGCTACATCGCCGTCGTCGGCCCCGCCGACGCGGTGACGCCCGACGACCACCAGTACGCCGAGGAGGTCGGTCGTCTCCTCGCCGAGGCGGGGGCCGTGGTGCTGACCGGCGGCCACCACGGCGTGATGTCGTCGGCCGCCCGGGGCGCCACCGGCGCGGGTGGCGTGGCGATCGGCCTGCTGCCGGGGCTGGACCGCAACGAGGGCTCGACGTCCCACACGTTCCTGCTGCCGACCGGGCTGGGCGAGCTCCGCAACGGACTGCTCGTCCGGGCCGCCGACGCGGTGGTGTCGGTCGGCTGCAGCTGGGGCACGTTGAGCGAGATCGCGCTCGCCCGGCGCACCGGCGTGCCGCTGGTGCTCATCGACCCGTGGGACCTCCCCGAGGACGTCGGCGACGTCGTGGCCGGCCCGGACGAGGCGCTCGCCGCGCTGATCCTGCGGCTGGGCTGACCCGGGATCTCGCGCGGCCGCAAGGACAACCTCGTGGCCGCGAGCTCCGTCTTCCCTGGTGACAGGCTCTACCCACGGGGAGAACACACCATGACCACGCAGACCGACTGGCAGCAACGCATCGAGGCGTCGTTCGGCGACGGACCGGCGCACCCGGGTCCCGCACCGCTCATCGAGGCGGGGCACCGCGCCCTCCGCCGACGTCGTACGGCGATCGCCGCGTCGACCCTGGCCGTGCTCGCCGTCGCCGGGACCGCCGGCGTCGTGGGCGCCGCGGGCGGGGGTGGCGCCGCCGCCCGGGACGTGCCCGTGGCCAGCCAGGCCCCGACCGTCGCGCCCTCGCCGCAGGCAGCGTCGCCCCAGCCGCACACACCGCTGGCCGAGTCGGCGGCCGACGTCAGGACCGCCACCGACACCGAGCAGCGCCGCTTCGACCCGGCCGGTCCGCACGTCGAGGTGCTGCCCGACGGCGAGGTGGTCGTCGACCAGCAGTGGCAGGTCACCCGCCTGGAGGTCGAGAGCGCCCGCGACGACACCCAGCGGGTCTGGGGCGTGGTCGCCCGATCGCTCGACGGCAGCGAGACCGTGTGGATGGTGCTCGACTGGCGCCTCGCCGGTGAGGCGTCGACCACCTGGGACGAGCCCGGCAAGGCCTACGCACGCTTCGACGACTGGATCCGTGCCCAGCTCGCGAGCCCCACCCAGGAGTCCCCCGCCCACCTCCAGGACGGCAACCTCGTCCTGGCCCCCGGCTGGACGCTGGTCCTCCGGGTGCCCAACCCGACCGCCGCTGCCGACTACGGCCAGGTCGGCGACCAGATGGCGGTCGAGCTGCGCGACGAGGACGGGCACTCGTGGTTCGCCCTGGTCAGCGCGGACGGCGCCAGCATCGTCGACCCCGCGGTGCTCCGCGCCCCCACGATGGAGGCGTTCCTCGACCACGTCGCCGCGCAGGGTGACAACGGGGAGGGCCTGAAGTGACGCGGGCGGACCGCGACGCGGCCTTCTCGGAGTTCGTCGCCGCCCGCCGCACCCACCTGCGCCGGATCGCCTACGCGGTCTGCGGCGACTGGGACCGCGCCGAGGACCTCGTGCAGACGGCGCTGGTCAAGCTCTACGTCGCCTGGCCGCGGGTGCGGCGCGACGGTGCCGAGGAGGCCTACGCCCGGACGATCATCGTGCGGGCCGGCATCGACGAGTCGCGCCGGCCGTGGCGACGCGAGCGCCCGGGGCTCGAGGGCACGGCCGAGCAGGAGTCCCGCGAGCCGCTGCCCGTCGAGGAGCGCAGCGCCCTCTTCGAGGCCCTGCAGGCACTGCCGCCGATGCAGCGCCGGGTGGTCGTGCTGCGGCACTGGCTGGGGCTCTCGGTCGCGGAGACCGCGCACGAGCTCCGGATCGGCGAGGGCACCGTCAAGAGCCACTCCTCCCGCGGGCTCGCCCGCCTCCAGGAGCTGCTCGCCCCGACCGGCTGACGGGGTCAGCCCCGCCAGACTCCGCGGGAGTCGCCGGCCTCGCCGCCGAGGTCGGCGTACTCCCGCACCCAGGTGTGCATCGCGATCGCGGCCGCGGCCGAGGCGTTGATCGACCGCGTCGAGCCGAACTGCGCGATCGAGAACGTCCCGTCGCAGACCTCGCGCGCGCCCTCGGACAGGCCCGGGCCCTCCTGGCCGAACAGGAAGCAGACCCGGCGGGGCACCGTCATCGTCTCGAGGTGCAGGGAGCCCGGGAGGTTGTCGATGCCGAGCAGCGCCACGCCGGCGGCGTGGAGGTAGGCGGCCAGGTCCGCGGCCGTCGCGTGGTGCCGGACGTGCTGGTAGCGGTCGGTGACCATCGCGCCGCGCCGGTTCCACCGGCGGTTGCCCACGATGTGCACCTCGGCAGCCAGGAAGGCGTTGGCCGACCGCACGATCGTGCCGATGTTGAAGTCGTGCTGCCAGTTCTCGATCGCCACGTGGAAGTCGTGGCGGCGGGTGTCGAGGTCGGCGACGATCGCCTCCATCGACCAGTAGCGGTAGCGGTCGACCACGTTGCGCCGGTCGCCCTCGGCGAGCAGCTGGGCGTCGTACTGCTCCCCCTCCGGAAGCGGACCCTCCCACGGCCCGACGCCGACCTCGGCCGGACCGTGCGGCATCGGGTCGTACGGCGCGTTGGGCTCCTGGTCCTGCACGCGCGTCAGGCTACGGACCGCTTGGCAGGTTGGCTTCAGGCGGGTGCCGATACGCTACGGGGGTGACGCTGGCCCTCCTCCTCCATCCCTTGCTCCTCGGCATCTCCTGGATGGACCCCGAGTGGCTCCTCCAGCAGTTCGGCGGGGCCTTCATCTGGATCAGCCTCGGCATCATCTTCGTCGAGTGCGGGCTCTTCTTCCCGTTCCTCCCCGGTGACACCCTGCTCTTCGCACTCGGCCTCTTCATCGCCGGCGAGAAGATCGACGTGCTCGGCATCGGCACCCCGTTCGTCGAGCTGGTCATCGCCACGATCCTGCTCGCCGCTGTCGCGTTCCTGGGCAACGTCGTCGGCTATGAGATCGGCCGCCGGATCGGGCCACCGCTCTACGAGCGCAACGGCCGGATCCTCAAGCGGAAGTACCTCGACAAGACCGACGCGTTCTTCGACCGGCACGGCAGCAAGGCCCTGGTCATCGGCCGCTTCGTGCCGTTCGTGCGCACCTACATCACCGTGGTGGCCGGCGTGACGCAGATGGAGCGCCGCCGGTTCTTCACCTGGAGCGGCGTCGGCGCACTTGCGTGGGTGGTCAGCATCATCTGCATGGGCTACTTCCTGGGCGCGACCTTCCCTGCCCTGGGCAACAACATCGACTACGCGATGATCGCCATCCTCGTCTTCACTCTCGTCCCGCTGGCCTGGGAGGCCTGGCGGCACCGCGGCAGCGACGAGGACGACGAGGACGCCGAGGGCGTGCAGACCTCCGCCGAGGGCTGACCCTCCGCGGCTCAGCCCCGCGCTGCGTCCAGCTGCTCCTTGGTGAGCACCGGGCGGACCTCCAGGCCCACGTCGGCGAGGGGGTTCTCCCCCGCCGGGCTGCGGTCGATCGCGCACACCACGACCTCGACGATCGCGCCCGCCTCGCGCAGCGCCCGCGTCGCGTCGCGTACGGCGCCGCCGGTGGTGATGACGTCCTCGATGATCGTCACCCGGCGGCCGGCGACGTCCGGACCCTCGGCGAGCTTGCAGGTGCCGTACTCCTTGGCCTTCTTGCGCACGAAGAGCGCCGGGGTCCCGGTCAGGCTGCTGACCATCGTCGCGATCGGGATGCCGCCGAGCTCGAGGCCGCCGAGCAGGTCGGTGTCGGCGGGCAGCAGGTCGACCATCTGCCGGGCCACGCGGGCGAGCAGGGCGGGGTCGGACTCGAAGAGGTACTTGTCGAAGTACTCCGAGGCGACCTGACCGGAGCGGAGCGTGAACTCCCCGGTGAGGCGGCAGCAGGCGTCGATGTCGGCGGCGAGGGTCTCGTCAGCGGTCACGCGCCCCATCCTGTCCCATGGCTACCCTCGGGGTCATGCTCGCCTCTCGCCTGCAGGACATCCCGCCCACGATCTTCAGCCAGATGTCGGCGCTCGCGGTGCGCACCCAGGCGGTGAACCTCGGCCAGGGCTTCCCCGACGTGGACGGACCGCCCGAGGTGATCGCCCGCGCGGTGGCGGCGCTGGAGTCGGGGCAGAACCAGTACGCACCGGGGATCGGCGTACCCGCCCTGCGCCAGGCCGTCGCCCGGCACCAGCAGCGCCACTACGGCATCGAGCTCGACCCCGACTCCCAGGTCGTGGTGACCACCGGGGCGACCGAGGGGATCGCCGCGGCGCTGCTCGGGCTGGTGAACCCCGGTGACGAGGTGGTCGTGCTGGAGCCCTACTACGACTCCTACGTCGCGATGATCCAGATGGCCGGAGGCGTACGCCGTCCGGTGACCCTGCGAGCCCCGGACTTCCGTCTCGACCCCGACGAGCTGCGGGCGGCCGTCACCGACCGGACCCGCTTCCTGCTGGTGAACTCCCCGCACAACCCGACCGGCACGGTGCTGACCCGCGAGGAGCTGGGCGCCATCGCCGCCGTCGCGCTCGAGCACGACCTGACCGTGATCACCGACGAGGTCTACGAGCACCTCGTCTACAGCGACGGGAGCGGCCGTCACGAGCACGTGCCGCTGGCGACGCTGCCCGGGATGTTCGAGCGCACCCTGACCCTGTCGAGCGCCGGCAAGTCCTACTCGTTCACCGGCTGGAAGGTCGGCTGGGCGACCGGGCCCGCCGAGCTCGTGGGCGCCGTGCTGGCGGCCAAGCAGTGGCTGACGTTCACGTCCGGGTCGCCGCTCCAGCCCGCCGTGGCGCACGCGCTCGACGAGGCCCCGGACTGGCCCGCCCAGCTCGCCCGGGACCTGCAGGGCCGACGCGACCTGCTCTGCGCGGGGCTCGCCGACGTGGGGCTCGAGGTCCGGGTGCCCGAGGGGACCTACTTCGCGACGACCGACATCTCCGCGCTGGGCTGGGAGGACGGACTGGCGTTCTGCCTCGCCCTGCCCGAGCGGGCCGGCGTCGTGGCGATCCCGAGCCAGGTCTTCCACGACGACGTGGAGGCCGGGCGGCACCTCGTGCGCTGGGCGTTCTGCAAGGAGCCGTCGATCATCGAGGAGGGGCTGCGGCGGCTGGCCGCCGCCGACCTCACTGCGTAGACGTCGCCGCGAACCACGCCTTCACGTCGGGTCGGACCAGCAGCGCCAGGGTCACCACCGCCGCCGCGAGCGGCAGGACCAGCACCGGCTGGCCGAGCGTGGCCACCAGCAGCATGACCGCCGCCGCCGAGGCCGACACGGCCAGCCCACGGCGGGCCCAGGCCACCCGGCGCCAGACCAGGACGCCCAGGACGATCGCGAGCAGGCACCAGATGATCGCCAGGCCCACCATCACGAAGGTCGCGATGCGCAGCGCGTCGTCGGAGACTCCCTGGCCGGCGAGGTCGGGGTTCTGCCGGTGCAGCTCGTCGAAGACGATGCCGGGACTGACGGCCAGGATCGCCGCGCTCGTCGCCATCAGCGCGATCGCCAGGCCCGAGCAGACCCAGGCGAGCAGGCAGGCCCACATCACGGCCGAGGGCCGCGAAGCCACGCCGGTGGGGGGCGCGGGCAGCAGGGGCTGTTCGACGCCGGCCGGACCCGCCGGCTCACCGAAGCCGTGCATCGCGCGCGGCTGCCCCGGAGGATCGGCGTACGTCGTGGGCGGCAGCGGCGGCGCAGGCGGGACCTGCCCCGGTGGCAACTGCCCCGGTGGGAGCCCCTCGCCGGTGAGCCGCTTCATCCCCTCGCGGCCGTTGAACCAGTCGCGCGCCGGCGGCAGCCAGAGCATGACGGAGGCCGCCGCGACCATCGAGGACATCAGCCCGCCGGTGAGGAGTCCGGTCACGAAGACCGGCAGGGCCAGGATCGACAGGCCCACCCGAGCGCTCCGGCTGCGCTGGAGGACCTGGTAGCCGAGGATCGCGGTGGCGGTGGCGCAGGCGGCCGCGATCATCCCGGTGACGCGGAGGATCGCGAGCACGCCCTCGACGCCCAGGCCGAGCGAGTCGCCGGGCGGCGTGGACAGGAACTTCTCGACCGCGTCCTGGGTCTCCAGGGTGTGCAGGCCGGAGATCCGCTCCCAGGCGGTCAGCACCACGAGCACCGACCCGGTCATGATCAGCCCCGCCGCGAAGGTGACCTGGCGGGGGCGGTGGGAGGAGCTCATGCCTGCCATTCCACCAAACGGGTGGTGGCCGTCGCATCGCCAGCCCGGGCGAGAGTGACCGAGAGTGACGCGGGGCTCAGTCGCCGACCAGCTCCGCGACCCGGTTGCCGAGGTCGAGCAGCCGGAAGGGCTTGGTCATGTAGGCGCTCGCGCCGGCCCGGATCCCCTCGGCGACGGCGTCGTCGGACGCCAGCGCCGTGAGCAGGATGACCGGCATCGTGTGCATCTCCGGGGTGGCGCGGATCGTGCGCAGCACCTCCAGGCCCGTGAGGCGCGGCATGGTGATGTCGAGGACCGCCAGGTCGGGGCGCCGGGACCGGCACAGCTCGAGGGCCTCGGCCCCGTCGTGGGCCTCGAGCACCTCGTGGCCGAGCGCGGCGAGGCGCATCCGGACCAGCATCAGCAGGTCGGGATCGTCGTCCGCCGCCACGATCAGTGCCACGCCGCCCACCCTAGTGCCCGGCGCCGGCCGGCTCAGCCGGCCACCAGCCCCAGCCCGTCGCCGGCCCGGTCGACCACGACGCGGCCGCCGTCGGTCACCTCCCCCGCGATCAGCAGCCGCGCGAGCGGGTCGCCGATGGCGGTCTGGATGAGGCGGCGCAGTGGACGGGCGCCGTAGGCCGGGTCGTAGCCGGTCTCGGCGAGCCAGCCCCGGGCGGCCTCGGTCACCTCGATGGTGATCCGGCGGACCGCCAGCCGCTTCTCCAGCAGCGCGAGCTGCAGGTCGACGATGTGGGCGAGCTCGTCCTTGCCGAGCGCCGCGAACAGCACGATCTCGTCGAGCCGGTTGAGGAACTCCGGCTTGAACGACGCCCGCACGGTGGCCAGCACCGACTCGCGCTTCTTCTCACCGTCCAGCGTCGGGTCGACGAGGTACGCCGAGCCCAGGTTGCTGGTCAGGATCAGCAGCGTGTTGCGGAAGTCGACCGTGCGGCCCTGCCCGTCGGTGAGCCGGCCGTCGTCGAGCACCTGCAGCAGGATGTCGAAGACCTCGGGGTGTGCCTTCTCGACCTCGTCGAGCAGCACCACGGCGTAGGGACGCCGGCGCACCGCCTCGGTCAGCTGGCCGCCCTCGTCGTAGCCGACGTAGCCGGGAGGCGCACCGACGAGGCGCGCGACGGAGTGCTTCTCGGAGTACTCGCTCATGTCGATGCGCACGATCGCCCGCTCGTCGTCGAACAGGAAGTCGGCCAGCGACTTGGCGAGCTCGGTCTTGCCCGTGCCGGTCGGGCCGAGGAACAGGAACGAGCCGGTCGGCCGGTGCGGGTCGGAGATGCCGGCGCGGGAGCGACGTACGGCGTCGGAGACGGCCCGCACGGCCTGCTCCTGCCCGACGAGGCGCTCCCCGATGACCTCCTCCATGCGCAGCAGCTTGGCGGTCTCGCCCTCGAGCATCCGGCCGGTCGGGATGCCGGTCCAGGCCTCGACGACCTCGGCGACCTGTTCGGCCCCGACCTCCTCGCCCACGAGCGGCTCGACCTCGCTGCGCTCGGCCGCCTCGACGCCGGCGAGCTTCTTCTCGAGCTCGGGGATCTGGCCGTAGAGCAGCTCGCTCGCCTCGTCGAGCTTGCCCTCGCGCATCAGCTTGTCGGCGGCGACCTTGACGGAGTCGAGGCGGCGTCGCAGCTCGCCCTCGCCCTCGAGGGTGGCCTTCTCGTGCTCCCAGCGGGCCTCGAGCCCGCGCAGCTCCTCCTCGCGGTCGGCGAGGTCGGCACGCAGCGCGGCGAGCCGCTCCCGGGAGGCCGGGTCGGTCTCCTTGTCGAGGGCGAACTCCTCCATCTTCAGCCGCTCGACCGCGCGCCGGAGCTGGTCGATCTCCTCCGGCGAGGACTCGATCTCCATGCGCAGGCGGGACGCGGCCTCGTCGATGAGGTCGATGGCCTTGTCCGGCAGCTGGCGGCCGGTGATGTAGCGGTCGGACAGGGTCGCGGCGGCCACCAGGGCGGCGTCGGTGATCCGGACGCCGTGGTGCGCCTCGTACTTCTCCTGGATGCCGCGCAGGATCTGGATGGTGTCCTCGACGCTGGGCTCGCCGACGAAGACCTGCTGGAAGCGGCGCTCGAGGGCGGGGTCCTTCTCGATGCGCTCGCGGTACTCGTCGAGCGTGGTCGCGCCGATCATGTGCAGCTCGCCGCGGGCCAGCATCGGCTTGAGCATGTTGCCGGCGTCCATCGCCGAGTCGCCGCCGGCGCCCGCGCCGACGACGGTGTGCAGCTCGTCGATGAAGGTGATGATCTGGCCGCCCGCGTCCTTGATCTCCTCGAGGACGGCCTTGAGGCGCTCCTCGAACTCGCCGCGGTACTTCGCGCCGGCCACCATCGCGGCCAGGTCGAGGCTGAGGACGCGACGCCCCTTGAGCGAGTCGGGCACGTCGCCGGCGACGACGCGCTGGGCGAGGCCCTCGACGACGGCGGTCTTGCCGACGCCGGGCTCGCCGATGAGCACGGGGTTGTTCTTGGTGCGGCGGGACAGGACCTGCACGACGCGGCGGATCTCGGCGTCCCGGCCGATGACCGGGTCGAGGCGGCCCTCCTCGGCCGAGCGGGTGAGGTCGACGGAGTACTTCTCCAGGGCTTCGTACGTCGACTCCGCGTCCTGGCTGGTGACGCGGCGGTTGCCGCGCACCGCGGTCAGCCCCTCCCGCAGCCCGTCGGCAGTCAGCCCCGCGTCGGTGAGCACCTTCTGGGCGCTGCTCTCGGTGCCGGCGATCGCGATGAGGAGGTGCTCGGTGGCGACGTACTCGTCCTTCATGCCGCCCGCAAGGTCGAGCGCGGCGGCGAGGACGCGGGTGAGCGCCGCCGAGGCGGCCGGCTGCTGGACGGTGGCGCCGCTGGCCTTCGGCAGGGCGGCCATGACGGCCTCGGCGCGGGCGGCCAGGGCGGCCGCCTCGACGCCGGCCTTGGTGACCAGCGTGCGCGAGGTGCCGTCCTCCTGGCGGAGGAGGGCGACGAGGAGGTGGATGGGCTCGGTGGTGGTGTTGCCGGCCGTGGTGGCGGAGAGCTGGGCAGCCTCGATCGCCTCGCGACTGCGGGTCGTGAACTTCTCGGCCCCGAACTGACTCATCTCGGTGTTCTCCTGTGACGGGTGGCTCGACGGCACCCAGTGTGCTCGTCATGGGGATCAACGCACCAGAAGTTGAGTCTGTTCCACTCAACTTTGGGTCTCTTGGCTGCGGCAACGAAACGTCAAAATGACCACCCGAGGATTTCCGCGATCCGCGAGCAGCACGCTGGCCCAGGCCCTACATTGCCCAGTGGGGCACCTCGGCTGGGGGCAGGGGTGGGTGGGAGACAACAGATGATCGCCTTGTCGGCCGCAGACAGCGCGGGCACACTCGCACACGGCATCCACTACGCGCTGGTCGCGGGGGGACTCGTGGGCCTCACCGTGCTGCTCGCGCCGCCCACGCTGGCCTCGCGCCGCCGTGCCGGTGCACCGCACGACGAGCACGAACGCCGGATCCGCCGGCTGCGCGACGAGCTGCTCGCCCACCGCTTCGCCGCGGCGCCGGTGACCTCGGTCGCGCCGGCTCCCGCCCCCGTCCCCGCCCCGGTCCCCGCGCCGCCACGCCTCCCGGCGTCGGCCGCCGGGGACGCGTCGTACGTCCTCCTGCCGCTGGGCGTGGTCAGCAGCGCCGCGTCCGCCGGCGTCCACGCCGCGGTGTGCCCCGGGCACTTCCGGGAGGGCACCCTGCTGGGGGTCTTCTTCGCCGTCGCCGCGCTCGCCCAGCTGGTCTGGGCCGGGCTGCTGCTGCGTGGCAGCAGCCGGCCGCTGCTGGCGGTCGGCCTCGCCGGCAACCTCGCCCTGCTCACGCTCTGGACCGCCACCCGCACGACCGGGCTGCCGTGGGGCCTGATCCCCGGTCCCGAGGAGGCCGGCCCCTGGGACCTCGCCGCCTGCGCCTGGGAGCTCGTCGTGGCCGGCGTCTGCTTCCAGCTGCTCCACGAAGACCGCGTGCGGTCCCGGGTCGGCGGCTGGTCGGGGTGGCACCCCGTCGCCCACGGCTTCTTCGCCCTGTCCGTGGTCGCGCTCGGGCTCCTGACGATCAGCGGTGCCGGCGCGTGACCGGCCCGGGGAAGGAGTAGCCGATGTCGTGGCAGATCGGCCTGGTGTGCAACGCGGTGATCATGGTCGCCTACCTGCTCATCTCCCTGGCGATCGTCGTCCCGCTGGCCCGCAGCCACCAGTTGCGCACGAACCCGCTCGGCGCCGCCACCGCCGCGATCTTCTTCACCTGCGCCGTCCACCACGGCTCGCACGCCGTGCACATGCTGCTGCCCTCCCTGGGGCTCTCCGACGACGAGGGCCTGGCCATGCGCGTCGCGTGGGGCTGGCCGCTGACGATCTGGGACGCCGTCGGCGCGGCCGTGGCCGTCTACTACTGGACGCTGCGCCGCAACTACTCCTCCCTGATGCAGGGCGCCCAGCTCTTCGAGGACCTCCGGGCCCGGGAGCAGCAGGCCCTCGAGCTCAACGACTCGGTCCTCCAGGGGCTCGTGGTGGCCAAGATGGCCCTCGACCTCGACCAGCCGGCCAAGGCCGACGCCGCCTTGACCAGCTCCATCGACTCGGCGAGCCGGATCATCACCAACCTGCTCGGCAGCGAGCACTTCGCGATCGAGCTGCTGCGCAGCTCGCCCGCCGCCGTCCACCGGATCATGGAGTCCGCCGACCCGCAGGCCGCGGTTGCCGCCGAGGTCCTCGCCGCCCACACCCACGAGAGGTCCACGGAATGAGTGCCGCTGCGAGAGTCCAGCCCCAGCGCGTCGTCATCGTCGACGACACCGCCGACCTGCGCGAGCTGCTGCGTCTGGCGCTGACCCGCGGCGGCTTCGACGTCGTGGCCGAGGCCGGCGACGGCCAGGAGGGGATCGACGTGGTGCGCGACCTGCGCCCCGACGTCGTCCTGCTGGACCTCGCGATGCCCGTCATGGACGGCCTCGAGGCGTTGCCCACGATGCGTCGACTGCTGCCCACCGCCAAGATCATCGTGCTGTCGGGCTTCGGCGCGACCCAGATGTCCGCCCGCGCGGTCGCGGCCGGAGCAGACGGATACGTCCAGAAGGGCGCGTCCCTGAACTCGATCCTCGACTACGTGCGAGACGTGACGTCAGGAGTCCCCCGGGCACCCCGGCCGCTCTCCGTCGTACCTCCCCCGCCGCCGGCTGACCAGGAGGACAGCGTGGAGCAGACCGACCCGACCAGCACGGCGACCACGGCCGTGGCCGAGCACGCACCGAGCCGACCCTCCCCGACCGGCGGCGGGTCGGGCGGTGGATCCGGCTCCGGCCACACGATCCCGCACGTCCGCTCCGACGATCGCGTGGAGTCCTCGCCGGCCTCGATCGCGTCCCGCGTCTCCTCGTGGGAGGCGCTCGGCATGGCGCCCTACGGCATCATCGAGCTGGCCGACGAGCCGCTGTTCCGCATCGTCTACGCCAACGCGATGGCCCAGCGACTGCTCGGCCACGCGTCCACCGCCGGCACCCCGCTCGGGCTCGCCTCCCCGGCGCTCGCCGCGCTCGTGTCCTACCACCGCCTCGACTCCGACGCGTCCTTCGAGGTCGAGCTGGTCGGCGGCAACGTCCGCGCGACCCTGCGCCGGACCGGCTGGTCGGTGCTGGTCTACCTCGACTCCACCGCCGACGACGTCGGCCTGCTGCGCCGCGCGATCGCCACCACCGCCCACGAGATCCGCGGCCCGGTCGCGGTCATCAACGGCATCGCCGAGACGCTCGGCTGGTCCGCGGCCGACATGGACGAGGAGCAGCGCAACCGGCTGATGGCCTCGGTCGCCCGGCAGGCCCGGATGCTCGACAGCATCACCGCCGACCTGCTCACCGCGGCCCAGATCCAGCGCGGGACGCTGCGCATCGACATGCAGCCGGTCGACCTGTCGGCCGTGATCGAGGGGGTCGTGACCGACCGCTACGACGTCAAGGTCGTCATCGAGGACGAGCGGGCGGTCCGGGCCGACCCGCTGCGGCTCGAGCAGATGCTCAGCAACCTGCTGGCCAACGCCCACAAGTACGGCCAGGCGCCGTACACCGTGCGCGTGCGGCCGGCCGGATCCCGGCTCAGCATCGACGTGGTCGACGAGGGCGAGGGCGTGCCGCCGGAGTTCCGGGAGCACCTCTTCCGCGAGTACGCCCGCGCCAACGACACCGTCGCCAAGGGGACCGGCCTGGGGCTCTACGTCGTCCGCACGCTCGCGGAGGCGCAGAGCGGCTCGGTCACCTACACGCCCGGAGACCCCCACGGCTCGACGTTCACGATCACGCTGAACGCCTGCTGAGCGGGGCGGTCAGGGCTCCTGTGGGGGCTCTCCCGACTCGGGGGCGGGCGGCGTAGCGTGCTCGGGGAAGGTCTCCGTGGCGACCTGCTCGTCGACCAGCACCTTGCGGCAGAAGTCCTCACCGAAGGGCGTGAGGTGGATGCTGCGTCGCACCACTTTGGCGAACTTCACCGAGTGCACGGCCGCCAGCACGTCAGGCTGCGCCTCGACCACCTGGTAGGGCATCGGGTCGCGCAGCGCCTCGCGGCTGAACCACACCAGGCCGAGCCGGAACAGGTTGTTGAGGTAGGACGGCACCTGGTCGAGGTAGCGGCATCCGGCCCGGGCGCCGATCATGCTCAGGCCGGGCGCGATCAGCTGGCTGGAGACCATCCCGATCGGGCCACCCGTGCGGACGTCGACGCTCGGCTGCGGGCCGCCCTCGAGCAGGAGCAGCAGGATCCGGGCCTCGTCCGGTGCGAGCTCGTCGAGGATCCGCTCGTGGGCGGGGTGCGCCTGGTCGGTGTTCCACACGTCGCGGGAGCGCTCGAGCAGCTCGGCCCCGCGCTCGCGCAGGGAGGGGCCGGTCGGGCGCGGCTCGGCGGCGTGCCCGCTCGCCGACGCGGTCGAGGGGACGACCTCGTCGGGCGGCTCGGCCAGCCACTCCCCCGCGGTCACCAGCGCCTTGCCGAGCGGCATCCCGGAGGAGACCGAGCGCGCCAGGCCGCCGATGACCGAGGCTGCCTCGGTGGCGTCACGCGCGATGGCGCTCGCCTCGGCGGGGTCGGTGACCGCCCGCGCCAGCCGGAGCCCGGCCTTCGCGGACGTCTTCACGCCCCACTCGGTGGTGTGCCACCAGGCCGAGGCGGCCACCCGCGCCAGGCCGGGCAGCGCCTCGACGGCCGGCGCGATCGAGTCGGGCAGGTGCGGCCCGCCCTGCGGCGTACGCCGGGGCTTGTCGTGCTCGATCTCGGGGGCCCGGTCATCAGGGGGGTCGTAGGGGTCGAGGGGTTCCACGGCCATCAGCTCACTCCGAAAATCGCGAGGTGGAGGAAGCCCCCCGCCAGGCCCATGACGGCGCCGTGGGCGTAGAGCATCCACTCGTCCTCCTTGATCGCCGCGCGCATCATCTCCACGAAGTCGCGCGGCGGCAGCTCCTTGGTGCGGCGGGCGATGAGCACCCTGATCTTCTCCGCCTGCCGCTGGGAGAAGGCCGGGTCCTTGAACGGCGTGAGGGTGCGCCCGACCGCCTCGCGGGCCACCGAGTCCCGGATCGTGTCGAAGCGCCGGGGGCCCATCGCGACCCGGACCGCCGCCCGCGCGGGGCCGGCGGCCTGGTCGATCGCGGGCCGCAGCGCGGTCGCCAGCATCTGACGGGTGCGGTCGCCGCGGGGACCGTCGAGCAGGAAGTCGCCGATCCGCTCGAGCGTGATGACGTCCTCGGCGATGATCCGCGCGTAGACCTCCGCCGCCTGGTCCTGGCGGCGCAGGAACAGGCCCTGGTGCCGGATCCCGAAGTAGGTCCGCGGCTCGGGCGGCTCGAAGATCAGCCACATGCCGAGAGCGTTGGTGACCCAGCCGACCACGACGCCGAGCAGCGGCAGCAGCCACCACAGGCCGAAGATGCTGTCCACGACCGCGACCGGGATGCCGAGCAGGAAGCCGAAGACGAACCCGAAGGCCACCATCAGGTTGAGCTCGCGCTGGCCGAAGTCGCGGAAGATCCGCACCACGAGGGCGGGGTTCTTCTGGAAGTGGTCGATCACCATGATCTTGGGGTCGAGCAGCTGGTCGATGTGGACGCCGATCTCGGTCGTGACCCGGCCGACCACCGACGGCAGCTGGGCCTGGACCCGGTCGACGACCGCCTCCCGCACCGGCCGCGGCAGGTCCCGCCACAGGCGCGGGTGCTCACGCACCATCACCTGGTCGACCAGCTCGGGGATCTCGGGCCGGAACACCGTGACGATGTGCTCGGCGATCCGGTCGGGCTCGAGCTGCTGGTAGAACTCCGCCGGCGTCCCGAGCTTGGCGATCGCCTTGTCGACGGCGATGCTGCCCATCTTGGCGGCGCGCGCCGGGATGATCCCCTGCCAGCCGATGCCGCCCTGCAGGACGCCCGGCACCTCCTGGATCTTGCGCGGCAGGACGCTTGCGAGCTCGCGCATCCCGGGGATCCGGACGCCGTGGAACCGCACCGGGCTGAACAGCATGACCAGCCCCGACCAGTTGATCAGCCAGCCGATCACACCGGTGAAGACGGGGATGGTCGCGAAGTGCACCCAGTTGATGTCGCGCAGCCAGTCCTGCAGCCACGCGATGATCGCGGCGTACGTCGTCCTCACCCCCTCGCTCGGGTCCGGTCCCGCCTCGTGACAGGTCGGTCGAGAGTAGCCGGGGCGCCTTACAAAGCGACAGGCTTTGTCAAGCGGACTCCGTCACAGTGGCTGCTCAGGGCGTACGCCGCCACACGACCATCGACTGGCCGGGCGAGGGCCGGCGCAGGACGGGGAGCTTGTTGGGCGGCAGCGGGGTGCCGTCACGGCGGGCGGCGAGCGCCTGGGCCAGGGCCGCCCTGGTTGCCTCCAGCTCGGCGACCAGCTCCTCGTTGCGGGCGGCCAGCGCGGCGGCCCGGTCGGTCAGGTCGAGGATGCGGCGGACGCCCTCGATGCCGATGCCGACCGAGGTGAGGTCGGCGATCTCGCGGAGCAGCTCGACGTCGCGGTGGGAGTAGCGACGGCCGCCACCCCCGGTGCGTCCGGGGGTGATCAGGCCGAGCCGCTCATAGGTCCGCAGCGTCTGCGGGTGCAGGCCGGTGAGCTCGGCCGCGACGCTGATGACGTAGACGGCAGCGTCGGGTCCGGGGTTGCCGAACGGCTCACGGGCGGCCACGGTCAGCTGCCCTCGAACATCCCGGCCCGCAGCGGCTTGCCGGCGGTCGCGGCCCGGTAGGCCTCGATCGCCTCCCGCGCCGCCTCGTCCAGGACCGCGGGCACGACGACCTCGACGGTGGCCAGCAGGTCACCGCGCGTGCCGTCGGGCTTCGGCGCACCCTTGCCGCGGACGCGGAAGGTGCGTCCGTTGGGCGTGCCGGCCGGGATCTTCAGCGTGACCGGGGCACCCGACAGCGTCGGGATCTTGATGTCGGCGCCGAGCGCCGCCTCGTCGAAGGACACCGGCACCTCGAGCGTGAGGTTGTCGGCCTTGCGCCCGAACAGCCGGTGCGGGGCGACCTTGACGGTGACGTAGAGGTCCCCTGCCGGGCCGCCGCTCTCGCCGGCGGCGCCCTTGCCGCGCAGCCGGATCCGCTGGCCGTCCTTGACCCCCGCGGGGATCCGGGCCTGGATCGAGCGCGCCGACATCCCGCGGCCGGAGCCGTGACAGGTCGGGCACGCCTCGTCGTAGACGAGCTGACGGCCACCGCAGGCGGGGCAGGTCTCGTTCATCGAGAACGCGCCGCCGACCGAGGCGACCACGAAGCCGGCCCCCTCGCACTCGGGGCAGATGTGCGGCTTCGTGCCGGGCTTGCCGCCGGTGCCGGCGCAGTCCGGGCAGGGCGCGTCGGAGGTGAGGCGCAGCGAGATCGTGACGCCCTCGAGTGCGTCGGTGAAGCTGATCGTGGCCGTCGTCTCGACGTCGGCACCCTTCTGCGGCCGCGGCTGGTGCGTACGTCGACCGCCGCCACCGAACAGGTCGCCGAACATGTCGCCGAAGCCGCCGCCACCGCCGGCGCGGTCGCGCAGCAGGTCGTTGAGGTCGAAGCCTCCGGCCCCGCCGCCGCCGAAGCCGCCGGGGAACCCACCCCGCGCACCGCTGCCGTAGAGCGAGCGCATCTCGTCGTACTTCTTGCGCTTCTCGGGGTCCCCGACGACGTCGTAGGCCTCCGCGACCTTCTTGAAGGTCTCGTGCTTGGCCGGGTCGTCGGGGTGGGAGTCGGGATGGTTGGCCCGCGCGAGCCGGCGGTAGGCCTTCTTGATGTCCTCGGCCGACGCATCCTTCGCGACGCCGAGCACGGCGTAGAAGTCCTTGTTGGCCCAGTCGGCACGCATGCCGTCGGTCGCGCTCACGCGGTCATCCCCCTCTCGGTTCCCCTCATGTCCAGCTCACACACTCCGGTGCCCATGCGCCCGTCAGGCGGTCGGGCCGCTCGGCGGGTCGACCACCAGGACCTGGGCCGCGCGGACCACGCGGTCGCCGATCCGGTAGCCGGCCTTGGCGATCACCTTGCAGGTGGTCACCTCCACGTCGGCATCCTCACCGATGTGGGACAACGCCTCGTGGATCGTCGGGTCGAAGGCATCGCCCGGCGCGCCGAACTTGGCCAGCCCCAGGCCGGCCACGATCCGCTCCAGCTGGTCGGCCACCGTCTTGAGGCCGTTCTCGAGCGGGGCGTGCTCACGCGCCCGGTCGATCGTGTCGAGCACCTCGGTGATCGGCGCGAGCGCGGCGTACGTGCTGTTCTCACGGATCAGCTCGCGGTCGCGGTCCACGCGTCGCTTGTAGTTGAGGTACTCGGCCTGCAGGCGCTGCAGGTCGGCGGTCCGCTCGGCGAGGGCCGTGCGGGCCGCGGACAGCTCGTCGTGCTCGGTCAGCCCGTCGGTGTCGGTCGTCGCGTCGATCGGAGAACCCTCCTCGACCATGTCGGAGTTGCGGGCCGAGTCACCGTTGCGCGGCGTCTCGACCTCGGTCTCGTTGGCCATCTCGGCGGCAGCGTCGCCGAAGGACCCCGGGTGGGGAGCCGACCGGGTCGGCTCCCCCTCCGTGGTCACGTCTCGCTGCTCGGTGGCCTCTCCGTCAGGAGGAGGGGTCACTTGGCGTCACCCTCGTCCGCGGGGCCCTCGTCGACGATCTCGGCGTCGACGACGTCGTCGTCGGCCTCGCCCGTCGCACCGGTGGCCCCACCGGCGGCGGCCTGGTCGGCCTCCGCGGCGGCGTACATCGCGGCACCCATCTTCTGGCTGGACTCGCCGAGCTTGGTCACGCCGGCGGTGATCTCCTCGGCGGAGGCCTCGGCGTTCTCGAGGATGGTCTTGAGCGCCTCGACGTCGGCCTTGACCTCGGTCTGGACGTCCTCCGGGATCTTCTCGGAGTTCTCCTCGAGGAACTTCTCGGTCGAGTAGACCAGCGAGTCGGCCTGGTTGCGGGCCTCGACGGCGCTGCGACGCTTGGCGTCCTCCTCGGCGTACTGCTCGGCCTCGCGCACCATGCGGTCGATCTCGTCCTTGCCCAGCGCCGAGCCGCCGGAGATCGTCATCGACTGCTCCTTGCCGGAGCCCTGGTCCTTGGCGGACACGTGGACGATGCCGTTGGCGTCGATGTCGAAGGTGACCTCGATCTTCGGGATGCCGCGGGGCGCCGGCGGGAGGCCGGTGAGCTCGAAGTTGCCGAGGGGCTGGTTCTGGGCCCACATCTGGCGCTCGCCCTGGGCGACCTTGATCTCCACCGACGGCTGGTTGTCGTCGGCGGTCGTGAAGATCTCCGAGCGCTTGGTCGGGATCGTGGTGTTGCGCTCGATCAGGGTGGTCATGACGCCGCCCTTGGTCTCGATGCCGAGGCTCAGCGGGGTGACGTCGAGGAGCAGGACGTCCTTGACCTCGCCCTTGAGCACGCCGGCCTGGAGCGCGGCGCCGACGGCCACGACCTCGTCGGGGTTGACGCCCTTGTTGGGCTCCTTGCCGCCGAGCAGCTCCTTGACGAGCTCGCTGACGGCGGGCATCCGGGTCGAGCCACCGACGAGCACGACGTGGTCGATCTTGTCGACGGCGACGCCACCGTCCTTGAGGACGTTCTGGAACGGCGCCTTGGTGCGGTCGAGCAGGTCGGCGGTGAGCTTCTGGAACTCGCTGCGGGTGAGCTTCTCCTCGAAGTGGAGCGGGCCCGACTCGCCGTGGGTGATGTAGGGCAGGTGGATCGTGGTCTCGGCGGACGAGGACAGCTCGATCTTCGCCTTCTCCGCGGCCTCCTGGAGGCGCTGCTTGGCGATCTTGTCGGCCCCGAGGTCGACACCGTTGTTGTCCTTGAACTTCTTGACCATCCACTCGACGACGCGAGCGTCCCAGTCGTCACCACCGAGGTGGTTGTCACCCGAGGTCGCCTTGACCTCGACGACACCCTCGCCGATCTCGAGCAGGGACACGTCGAACGTGCCGCCACCGAGGTCGAAGACCAGGATCGTCTGGTCGTCGCCCTTGTCGAGGCCGTAGGCCAGCGCGGCCGCGGTCGGCTCGTTGACGATGCGGGAGACGTTGAGGCCCGCGATCTCGCCGGCCTCCTTGGTGGCCTGGCGCTGCGCGTCGGAGAAGTACGCCGGGACCGTGATCACGGCGTCGGTGACGGTCTCGCCGAGGTAGGCCTCGGCGTCGCGCTTGAGCTTCTGGAGGACGAACGCGCTGATCTGCTGCGGCGTGAAGTCCTTGTCGTCGATCTTGGTCTTCCAGTCGGTGCCCATGTGGCGCTTGACCGAGCGGATGGTCCGGTCGACGTTGGTGACGGCCTGCCGCTTGGCGACCTCACCGACGAGCACCTCGCCGGACTTGGCGAACGCGACCACGGACGGGGTGGTGCGGGCGCCTTCTGCGTTTGCGATGACGGTGGGTTCGCCACCCTCGAGGACGGCGACGACGGAGTTCGTCGTGCCCAGGTCGATGCCGACCGCACGTGCCATGGTGAGTTACCTCCGGGGTAGAGCGTGATGTGTCAGTGGGGCCATCCTGCGCCTCGCCGGCGAGTCTGGCAAACAAGTTGAGTCGGATCAACTCAACTCTGTTCATGGGGTCCAACGCAGGGTTGCCCGCCGGTGTTCCCGCCGGCGAGGAGAATCTTCGGGTCGTGCTGCCCAGCGTGCGGCGGGGCGCACTGTGAGCATCACGACCCGGAGGGGGAATCCGGAATACTCGGCGGCGATGGGTTGTCATGCCCGGCATGACCGTTTCCACGATCACCCTCAACGACCAGACCACCATCCCCCAGCTCGGCTTCGGGGTCTTCCAGGTGCCGCCGGAGGAGACCGCGAAGACGGTGACGACCGCGCTCGAGGTGGGCTACCGCCACATCGACACCGCGCAGATGTACCAGAACGAGCAGGGCGTCGGGGAGGCCATCGCCGCCTCCGGCATCGCCCGCGACGAGCTCTACGTGACCACCAAGCTCAACAACGGCTTCCACCGCCCCGACGACGCCCGACGCTCCTTCGAGGAGTCACTGACCAAGCTGGGCCTGGACCGCGTGGACCTCTTCCTCATCCACTGGCCGCTGCCCACGCTGTACGACGGCGACTTCGTCTCGACCTGGCG
This sequence comes from Nocardioides ginsengisegetis, assembly GCF_014138045.1. Taxonomy (NCBI): domain Bacteria; kingdom Bacillati; phylum Actinomycetota; class Actinomycetes; order Propionibacteriales; family Nocardioidaceae; genus Nocardioides; species Nocardioides ginsengisegetis. The sequence goes on along the minus strand of NZ_JACGXA010000003.1, from coordinate 378,035 downwards.
CACCCTCGCCGAGTTCGTGGCCGACGGCCGCGCCACCTCGATCGGCGTCTCGAACTTCCAGCCGGCCCACCTGGACCGGATCATCGAGGAGACCGGCGTCGTGCCGGCGGTGAACCAGATCGAGGTGCACCCCTACTTCACCAACGAGGCCGCCCGGGCCGCCTCGATCCGCCACGGCGTCGAGGTCGAGGCCTGGTCCCCGATCGCGCAGGGCAAGGTCCTCGACGACGAGGTGATCGGCAAGATCGCGGCCGCGCACGGCAAGACGCCGTCGCAGGTCACGCTGCGCTGGCACCTCGAGCGCGGCGACATCGTCTTCCCCAAGTCGATGCGCGAGGAGCGGATGCGCGAGAACTTCGACGTCTTCGACTTCACCCTCAGCGTCGACGAGGTCGCCGCGATCAGCGCGCTCGACGAGGGCGAGGACGGCCGGATCGGCCCCAACCCGGACGTGTTCGACTACGTCCCCAGCTGAGGCGGCACTCCCCGGCACTCACAGCACAGCGAGAGGGCACTTCCCGGCAGTCACACTGCCGCGAAGTGCCCTCTCGGCGTCTGGGGAGTGCCCCCGAGTGCCGTGTCGGTCAGCCGACGGTCACCCGGATCTCGTTGGACTCCAGGCCGGTGTCGGTGTCGACGACGCGGAACCGGTTGACCCCGCCCTGGCTGGTCTGGACGTAGGTCGAGAACGTCTCGTCGCTGACCGAGACGGTCACCGGGAAGTCCTGCCACGAGCCGGTCGTGAAGCGCTGCACCTGCAGGATCGCGCCCTCGCCGCCGGGGTAGACGCCGGTCAGGTCGATCTGCTCCATCGGGGCGACGGCCGTCTGGCCGGCCGAGAGCGAGATCTGCTTCTTCGGGGCCTTGGTCTTCGAGGGCTGCTCGGTGGGCTGGGCCGACGCGGTCTCCGACGGCGCCTGCGAGGCGTCCGAGCCGAGCGTGATGAGCGGGCCGGACGCGCGCTGGGTCTTCTCCGGCTTGGGGAGGTACATCGACTGGCCGCCCGTCGAGGCCGACGTCGCGGAGCTGTCGCCCAGCCCGAGGACGTGGGTGCCGACCAGCACGGTCAGGCCCAGGAACAGGCCGACGGCCAGGCCGACGCCGACGAGGGCCAGCAGGCCGGAGACGACCGGGTGCTCGGAGCGGGTCGGGGAGTCGTGGTCGGACACGCCCCCCATTGTGTGCGACGGGTGGGGGACGGCCAAACGGGGTGCCGCGTGACGCTCGCGACGCCTCCCCTCACAGGCCCCGCTTCCACACCAGCTCCTCCACGAGCCGCTCGCTGCGCCAGCCGTCGGCGGTGCGGACCATCCGGTGGTGGTAGATCCCACCGAACTCGACCAGCACCTCCGCCCCGTCGCCTGCCGGCATCATCATCGGGTTGTGGAAGTACGCCGCCACGTCGGCCGCGTCGCCACCCGCACCACCTCCGTCGTACCGGACCTCGACCTGCCCCAGCGTGTGCATCCGCCGCGGGAAGATCGGCAGGTGCTCGGCCAGCCACGGCTTGACCGTGGCGTAGCCGCCCTCGATCCCGCCGGACTGCGTGTAGTCGATCTGCGCGTCCGGGGTGAAGACCGCGTCGAGGCGGTCCCAGTCACCCGTGTCGATCGCCCGCGTGTACCGGACCAGCACGTCGGCGATCTCGAGCCGGTCGGAGAGCTGCTGGACGTCCATGACACCACCCTTCCAGAAAACTGGAACACGTTCTATCCTTCGAGACGGTCGCTGCGCGACCTCCTCAGGAACCGAAGGAGCGAGAGCGATGCGATTCACCTACGCCGAGGCGATGACCCGGGCGTCCTTCTACGGACCGCTCGCCCAGGCCGCCGAGGCCGCGGGCTACACGAGCATGACGGTGGCCGACAGCCTGATCTACCCGGAGGAGTCGGACTCGACCTACCCCTACACCGACACCGGCGACCGGGAGTTCCTCGAGGACAAGGAGTTCATCGAGACGATGGTGCTCTGCGCGCACCTGTTCGCGCTGACCAGCACCCTGCGGCTCACGCCCTTCGTCCTCAAGCTGCCCGTGCGCCCGCCGGTGCTGGTCGCCAAGCAGGCGTCCTCGCTGGCGCACCTGTCCGGCAACCGCCTCGGGCTCGGCGTCGGCCTGTCCCCCTGGCCCGAGGACTTCGAGGCCCTCGGCGTGCCGTGGGAGCGCCGCGGCAAGCGGATGGACGAGTGCATGGATGTCCTGCGCGGGCTGACGAGCGGCGAGTTCTTCGGCTACCGGGGCGACTTCTACGACTTCCCGCCGCTCAAGCAGTGCCCGGCGCCGACCGAGCGGATCCCGTTGCTGGTGGGCGGCCACGCCGACGCGGCCCTGCGCCGCGCCGTCGTGAAGGGCGACGGCTGGATGCACGCCGGCGGTGACGGCGAGGAGCTCGACCGGCTGCTAGCCCGCCTGGCCGAGATCCGCAAGGCGGAGGGCGACGAGCGCGACGACTTCGAGGTGCACGTCATCTCCTACGACGCCTACGACCCCGACGGGATCAAGCGGCTCGAGGACAAGGGCGTCACCGACTGCATCGTCGGCTTCCGGGTGCCCTACATCAAGGGCCCCGACACCGAGCCGCTGGAGAAGAAGATCGAGCACCTCGAGCGCTACGCCGAGAACGTCATCGCCAAGGTCGGCACGTGACCACGGAGGCCTTCCAGAAGGCGGTCGCCGAGGCCGAGGAGCTGATCCGCAACCCGCCGTTCGAGATCTCCGAGCAGGACCTCGCGGAGGGCCTCGACTACCTCGCGGGCTCGATCCGGTCGTCGCTGCAGATGGCCTTCGACTACGACCTCGAGCACCCCGTGCTGATCAACCCGACGCACCAGTACGCCCGGCAGGGCCTGGACAACCCCGACGCGATCTACTTCAACGCCCACCTCACCGACGGGGCGTCGTACGTCGTCTCCGGCCGGCGCGGCACCACCGCCGACCTGTCCTTCCAGGTCATGGACGGGACCTACTCCGACGCGGGGGCGCCGAACACCGTCGTCGCGTTCGACGACCGCGAGCTCGACGTGGCCGCGGACGGCACGTTCGAGTGGCGCTTCGGGCCCGAGCTCGGGCTGTCGCGGGGCAGCACGCTGATCGTCCGCGAGGTCTACGACGACTGGAACGCCGAGGAGCGCGGCACCCTGCGGATCCAGCGGCTCGACACGGCCGGGCAGGCACGCGGGCCGCTGACCCCCGAGCGGGTGGAGAAGCGCTTCGGCGTCGCGGCCAAGATGCTCACCGGCCGGATCCGGACGTGGTTCGCCTTCCCGGAGTGGTTCACCTACAAGGAGCCGGTCAACACCCTGACCGCGCCCGCCTCGACCCCCGGCGGCCTGGCCTCCCAGCTCTCCTCGATCGGCCACTACGCGCTGGCCGACGACGAGGCGATGATCGTGACGGTCCCGGTGGCCGCCTGTGCGTACCAGGCCATCCAGATCGGCTCGGCCTGGTACATCTCGACCGACTACGAGCACCACCAGACCTCGCTCACCCGTGCCCAGTCGCGCGTCGACCCCGACGGGATGCTCCGGTACGTCGTCACCGAGCGCGACCCGGGCCTGGCCAACTGGCTGGAGACCACCGGGCACCCGCGCGGCGTGATGATGCTGCGCTGGCAGCGGCTCCCCGCACCGCTGCCGGAGACCGACGGACCCACCGTCGAGGTCGTGCCGTTCGCCGACCTGCCGTCCCGCCTGCCGTTCCACGCGGAGGCCTTGATCACTCCGTCCGACTATGCCGCCCGCATCGCCGACCGCCAGGTCGGCATCGCCCGAAGGATGATCTCGTGAATCTCGACACGGGCGCTGCGCGCCCTGCTCGATCACCGAAGCTGCTCGAGGACAAGGTCGTCGTGCTGTCCGGTGTCGGCCCGGGGCTGGGCCGCGCGCTCGGCGAGGAGGCCGCGAGGATGGGGGCCGACCTGGTCCTGGTCAGCCGCACCGAGCGCCGCCTGCAGAAGATGGCCGAGGTGGTGCGCTCGCACGGCCGCCGCGCCCTCGTCGTCCCGACCGACATCACCGACGAGGACCAGCGGGCCGCGCTGGTGCGGGCCGCGCTGGACGAGTTCGGCCGCGTCGACTGCCTGATCAACAACGCCTTCGGGATCCCGCCGATGGACCCGCTCACGACGCTCGACCTCGACGGCCTGCGCGCGGCCAACGAGACCAACGTCTTCGCCCCGCTGCGGCTCTCGGCGCTCTTCGCCGACGCCCTGGCGGAGTCGCAGGGGTCGGTCATCATGCTGAACTCCTGTGTCATGTACTCCTCGCAGCCGGAGTACGCCGGCTACAAGCTCAGCAAGGGGGCGCTGGCGCACCTGTCCTCGTCGCTGGCGACCGAGCTCGGCCCGCGTGGCATCCGGGTCAACAGCGTCGCGCCGTCCTACATCTACGAGGACGTCAACAAGGCCTACTTCGACTGGCTGGCCTCCGAGCAGGGCGTCACCCACGAGGAGATCTACCGGCAGAAGGCCCAGCCCACGGACCTGAAGCGGCTGGCCACGCCCGACGAGGTCGCGCGGGCGACGCTCTTCCTCGCCAGCGACCTCGCGAGCGCGGTGACGGGGCAGGTGCTGACCGTCGACTGCGGGGAGTTCCACTCCCGATGAGCCGGGTCCGGGACGACGTCGGCTCGTACGACGACATCGCGGCCGCGGCCGTGCGCACCACGGGGCTCGAGGACTTCGGCGGCACCGCGCACGAGGAGGGTCTGCGGATCCTCGTCGAGGACCTCAACTCCCCGGAGGCGGGGCTGACGGGCGTGGGCAACTACTTCCAGCGCGGCCAGGTCAAGAGCGCGCTGGTCGGGCGGCTGCTCACCCAGCTCCGGTTCGGCGAGCACCCCGAGCACGCCGACGTGCCGGTCGAGCGACCGATCTTCGTGGTCGGCCTGCCCCGCACCGGCACGACCGCGCTGCACCGGCTCCTCAACGCCGACCCGGCCCACCAGGGCCTGGAGCTGTGGCTCACCGAGTTCCCCCAGCCCCGGCCGCCGCGCGAGAGCTGGGAGCAGGACCCGGTCTTCACCGCCATGCAGGCGGCGTTCAGCGAGCACCACGTCGAGAACCCCGAGTTCATGGGGATCCACTACATGGACGCCACGTCCGTGGAGGAGTGCTGGCGGCTGCTGCGCCAGACCGGCAAGTCGATCAGCTACGAGTCGCTGGCCCACGTGCCGCGCTACTCCGCGTGGCTGGCGGAGCAGGACTGGACCGACGCCTACGCCCGCCACCGGGCCAACCTCCAGCTGATCGGGCTCAACGACCCGGAGAAGCGCTGGGTCCTGAAGAACCCCTCCCACCTGGCCGCCCTCGACGCCCTCATGGCGGTCTACCCCGACGCGCTGGTCGTGCACACCCACCGCGACCCGGTCACCTCGATCGCCTCGGCGTGCTCGCTGTCGGCCGAGGCCACCGCGGGGCACTCGACCACCTTCGTCGGCGAGACGATCGGCCGGACCCAGCTCGCCATGCTCGCCCGCTCGTGGCGCTCCTTCGAGGAGGCCCGCACCCACCACGACCCGGCGCAGTTCGTCGACGTGGACTACGGGGCGTTCGTCCAGGACCCGGTCGGCACCACACGCGGGATCTACGACGCCTTCGGGCTGGACTGGACAAGGGCCGCGGCCGCAGCGGTCGAGCAGATCGACGCAGAGTCGCGGCGCGGCGGGCGCCGGCCCGCGCACCGCTACGACCTGGCCGACTACGGCCTCACCGAGGGCGACGTACGCGCTGCCTTCGGGTGACCCGGACCCCGGCACCCAACCGCCGTTCGGGCGGGCCCGGCTGAGTCATTTCGCGGCATTCGGCCACGGTCGCGACTGCGCCGGGCATTCACTCCCTTGGGGCTCGCTCGGAACCCCGAAACGGAGGAAACCCATGCACCTGCTCTCACGCTTCGTGGCGGTGGCGACACTCGCCTCCACCGCCCTGGCCGGCGCCACGCTGGCCCCCACGGGCGCCGCGGCCACGCCGGCCGGCGCTCCTGCCATCCAGCGCCCCGCCGGCGCCACCCAGGCACCGCCCGTCCGGGTCACGATCACGGTCGCCGAGGACGGGTCCATCCGCCGCAGCCTGACCGGCTTCCGCCCGGGCGCGACCATCTTCGACATCAGGTCGGCCGGAAGCGGCAGCGTCGAGCTGCTGCGCCTGCACGACGGCTACTCCCTCAAGGAGCTGCAGGGCGACTTCGGCGGCATCTTCAACGGCAACCTCAAGAAGATCCGGCGGATCGACCGCAACGTGGAGTTCTACGGCGGGACCTTCGTCGAGAAGGGCGAGGCCCCGTCGTTCGCGACACGCCTCGACGCCGGCCAGTACTACCTGGTCAACCTCGACCGGGGCACCTGGCGGACGCTGCGGGTCACCGGGAAGGTCCAGCAGCGCTGGATGCCGGTGTCGCACGGGCCGATCAACATGGTCGGCGAGCACGACTTCAGCGAGCCGAGGCGGATGCACCACTCGGGCTGGATGCGCTCGACCAACAAGACCGACGAGCCGCACTTCGTGGAGCTCGCGCAGGTCAAGGAATCCACGACGGCCGCGAAGGTGCGCCGCTACTTCGCCAGTGGCGCCAACGGCGACCCGTCGTGGGCCCTGCCCGGACATGGCGGGACGCTCGTGATCGGCGCCGGCCACACGGTGGCCTGGAGCTACGACGTGCCGCGCGGCAAGTACCTCACGATGTGCTTCTGGCCGAGCGACGAGAACGGCATGCCGCACGCCGCGATGGGGATGTGGAAACTGGCGCACCTGCGCTGAACCCTCACCCCAGCTCGACCTGCTCACCGGCGAGCGCGCGGGCCGCCCTCTCGGCGACCGCGTGCTCGTCGGTCCTCGCGTCGTAGGTCCAGAAGTCGCGCAGCGCGAGGGCCGTGAGCCCGACGCCGGCGATGCAGGCGAAGCCACCGCTGGCGATCGAGCCGCGGACGCTCCACAGGTCGGCCACCGCGCCGGCCCGGACCTGCCCGCCCAGCGGGCCGATCGAGTAGGACAGCATCTCGATGCCCGCGAGTCGGCCCCGCATCGTCTCGGGGATCGTCTGGTTCCACACCGTGCCGCGGAACGTCGCCGAGACCATGTCGGCCGCGCCGGACAACGCCAGGAACAGCATCACCAGCCAGATGCTCGGCATCAGGCCCGCCAGCCCGACACACGCGCCGTACGCCGCGGCGGCGATCACGATCGCCCGGCCGTGGAGGTGCACCCGCGTGGTCCAGCCGCTGAGGGCGGTCGCCACGAGGGCACCGACGGTCTCGGCGGAGTAGAGCAGGCCGAGGAGCTCGGGACGCGCGAAGACCTCCTTGGCCAGGGCCGGGAAGAGCACCACCGGCAGGGCGAGCAGCATGGCCGCGATGTCGACGAGGTAGGTGCCGAGCAGGTCGCGGCGGCCGAGGGCGTAGCGCAGTCCGTCGCGGATGCCGGCCAGGCTGGGCGGCGTGGTCTCGGCGCGGTGCGGGTAGGGCCGCATCAGGACGAACATCAGGGTCGCGACGCCGAGCCCCGCGATGTCGACGGTGTAGCACCAGCCGATGCCGACGTAGGCCACCAGCAGGCCGCCGATCGCCGGCCCGACCAGCACGCCGATCTGCATGCCGAGGCTGGTCAGGTTGTTGGCGGCGGTGATCTGGTCGTGGCGGACCGTGCGTGGCATGAGCGCCTCGCGGGAGGGCCGCTGCATGGCCGAGCTCGAGGCCAGCAGGCCGGCCACCACGAAGATCAGCGGCACGTGGGGGTCGTCGCCGAACGCGTTGACGGCCAGCACGACGGTGAACCCGGCCTGGGCGACCCCCGTCCAGATCAGCAGCCTGCGGCGGTCGACGTGGTCGGCCAGCGCACCGCCGTACAGGCCGAAGACGACGAGCGGCACCAGCTCGACCAGGCCGATCGCACCGACCGCGAAGTTGGAGCCGGTGAGCGTGTAGATCTGGTAGGGGATCGCGACGTAGGTGACCATGCCGCCGAGGTAGAAGACGGTGCCGGCCAGGAAGAGGAGCCGGAAGTCGCGCGACTCCCGCAGGGGGGTCACGTCCATCCGCATCGCCCGGAAGCGGTCACGCCAGGTCACGACCAGCAAGCGTGGCACCCGGGGCCACCGGGTGCACGCGATTTCCGGGTCAGGCGCGAGCGGTCACCCGGATCCGCGCCCCGTTCCTCGGGACGCTGGTGATGTTGCGGACCTTCGGCTCGTCCTCCCCGACCGCGGTCACGTCCCAGGCGCGCAGCACCTCGCGGAGCACGGCGACGCCCTCCATCAGCGAGAAGCCTGCGCCGATGCAGCGACGTACGCCGCCACCGAACGGGATCCAGGTGTTGGTGGGCGGGTTGTGGCCCAGGAAGCGCTCGGGGTCGAAGCGGTCCGGGTCGGGGTGGTTCTCCGGCCGGCTGTGGGCGACCAGGATCGACGGCCCGATCGTGGTGCCGGCCGGCAGGTCGATGCCGCCGACGGTCGCGGGCTTCATCAGGGTCCGCACGACCATCGGGATGACCGGGTGCAGCCGCATCGACTCCTTCATCACCGCGTCGAGCCAGGCGTCGTCGCCCTCGAGCGCGGCCGTCCGGGCGCGGGCGAGCTGCTCCGGGGAGCGGCCGATCTCGTGGAGGGCCCAGGCCAGCGCGGTGGCGGTGGTCTCGTGGCCCGCGAGCAGCAGGGTCACGAGCTGGTCGCGGAGCTCGGTGTCGGTGAGCGCGTCGCCGCCGTCCTCGATCAGGATCAGCCGCGAGAGGACGTCGGTGCGCTCGGCCAGGTCGGGAGCCGCCCGGCGCTCGCGGATCTCGCGGTAGATCAGCTGGTCGAGCTCGTGCTGGTTCTGCACGGTCTTCTTCCACGGACCGAACTTCTGCAGGGCGGGGTAGCCCCAGCCGAGCAGGATCGCGGGGCTGATGTCGACGGTCTTGTTGACCCGGGGGCGCAGCTCGGCGAGCCGGGTCTCGTCGGTGACCCCGAAGACGACCCGGAGGATCACCTCGAGGGTGACGGCGTTCATCCGGTCCAGCGCCCGGAGCTCGGCGCCCCGCGTCCAGTGGGCGGCCTCCGCCGCGGCGACCTCGGTCACGAGGGCCTCGTAGCCGCGCAGGGCGTGGCCGTTGAAGGCCGGCATCAGCAGCTTGCGCGCCCGCTTGTGCTCACCGGAGTCCTGGAGGAGCAGCGAGTGCTCCCCCATGATCGGGCCCAGGATCGCGTTGCCCTTGCCGGCGTGGAAGACCTCCGGGTCGCCCGCGAAGATCTCCTTGGCGTGCTCGGGCCGCGTGAACAGGACCAGCGGCCGGCCGCCGGGGATGATCCGCACGGTGAAGACGTCGCCGTACCTGCGGTGGAGGTAGGGCACGAAGCGGTGCCGGAAGCGCAGCAGCCCCGCGCTCTGCAGGAAGACCGGCCAGCGCGGGCCCGGCGGCAGCCCGCTCGTGTCGATCGGCGGCGGCGCGTCACCCCCGAACGGGCGCATCCGGGTGAAGCGCTGCTCGGTGAGGTCATGGACATCGCGCTCGACCGTGGTCACCGTCACATACTACGAGTACGTCAAGTGGTGGCGGAACGTCGTCCCGAAGTGCCCACCGCGACCGGCGTCCGCTGCTAGCGTCCCGGCATGGGGAGCCCCGCCACGCTTGCCACGCAGCGGCGCCGGTTCGCCGTCGCCGCCCCGAGCGCCCTGGCCCTGGTGGCCCTCTTCGCCTTCCTGCTCCAGCCGGGCTTCTCGCTGGCCACCCGTCAGGCCGCCAGCGGGGCCGGTCTCCTGCTGGCCGGGGTCCTGGGAGCCGTCAGCTGCGGCGCCCGGGCCGCACAGACGGCCGGACGTCGCCGTCGTTCCTGGCTCCTCCTGATGTCGGCCGGGTGCACGGCGGTGGCCGCCAACCTGTGGGCGACCGTCGTGGGTGCCGACGTGGTCACCTCGCCGAGCGCGGTGAGCAACGCCGGGATCGCCCTGGCCCTGGCCCTCTCGATCGCCGGGCTGCTCATGTTCCCCAGCGTCCGTCGTCGCGGTGCCGACGCCCTCGTCATGTTCCTGGACGGCGCGATCGCCGCGGGTGCGGTGCTGGTCATCTGCTCGGTCCTCGTCTACTCCGAGCTCCTCGAGGCGACCGCCAGCTCGCCGTCCCAGCGCTGGAGCGACCTGCTCTTCCCGGTCCTCGACATCGTGCTGGCCACGGTGGCCATGCTGCTGGTCCTCCGCACCCGGGGCGCGGACCGCCCGGCCCTGGCGATGGTCGCCGCCGGGTTCCTCCTCTACACCGTCGCCGACCTGGCGTTCGCCGTGCTCGCGGCGAAGGGCACCTTCGAGTGGGGCAGCTACGTCGACCTGCTGTGGATCGGCGGCTACCTCGTCATCTCCCTCGCCGCCTGGTACCCCAGCGAGCACGCCGACGCCGCCTCGCCCGGGGCCAACGGACCCGGCTCGGACGCCCGGGCGACCGTGCTGGTCTTCGCCGTGCTCTTCGTCGCGGGCGTCATCCAGGTCTCGGTCCGGGGGGACCACCTGCGCGCGACGGAGGCCGTGCTGTGGATCGCCCTCTTCCTGGCGGCCGCTGCGCGGCAGACCCTCCTCGCCGCCGACAACGCCGCCCTCCGCGTCGACCTCGAGCGTCGGGTGCGCGCGCAGACCGCCGACCTGAGGCGCCTGGCCCGGCAGAACGAGGTGCTGCTGACCTCGGTGGGCGACGGCATCTACGGCGTCGACCCCGCGGGCCGCGTCACCTTCGTCAACCCGGCCGGTGCGGCGCTCCTGGGCCACTCGCCCGACGACCTCCTCGGCAAGGTCGCCCACGACCACTTCCACGCGCCGGCCGTCGACGGCACGCCGTACCCCTCCGACGGCTGCTACATCAGCCAGGCGATCCGCAGCGGGACCGTCGCGCAGCCCGAGGAGGACGTCTACCTCCGCGCCGACGGCCAGACCTTCGCGGTCGAGATCACCGCCTCGCCGCTGCTGGACGACGACACCGTCCGGGGAGCCGTCGTCGTCTTCCGGGACGTCACCCAGCGCCGCGAGGTCGAACGGATGAAGAACGAGTTCCTCTCGGTGGTCAGCCACGAGCTGCGCACCCCGCTGACCTCGATCCGGGGCTCCCTCGGACTCCTCGCCGGCGGAAGCCTGGGCGAGCTCCCGGAGCGGGCCGGGCCCCTGGTCACCATCGCCCTGCAGAGCAGCGAGCGGCTCACCCGCCTGATCAACGACCTGCTCGACATCGAGCGCATCGAGTCCGGGACCCGGCCGATGACCGTGGCCGTCCTCGAGGCCGCCGACCTCGTCGCGACGGCCGCGCACCAGATCGAGGGCCTGGCCACCCAGATGCGGGTCCGGATCGAGGTCGGCGACACGAGCGGGCGGGTGCTCGCCGACGAGGACCGGATCATCCAGACCCTCACCAACCTGCTCGGCAACGCCATCACCTACTCCGAGCCCGGCGGCGTGGTCCACCTCGAGGCGCGGGAGCAGGGCGGCGAGGTCGTCTTCACGGTCCGCGACCAGGGGCGCGGGATCCCGGCCGAGAAGCTGGAGAGCATCTTCGAGCCCTTCGAGCAGGTCGACTCCTCCGACGCCCGCCAGAAGGGCGGCACCGGACTGGGGCTCGCGATCAGCCGCGGCATCGTGGAGGGGCACGGCGGGCGGATCTGGGCGGCGAACGCGCCCGGCCGCGGCGCCGTGCTGACGTTCACCCTCCCCTCGCCCCGACGGTCGGGGGCCGAACCCGGGGCCGCGGCGCGACGGTCCTCCCGACCGACGGCCTAGCATGGCGCCCACACTCTCGGGGAAGGCTCGGTGATGGTGCGCACGGTGCTGGTGGTGGACGACGACGACTCGATCCGGGAGATCACGCAACTGGCCCTCGAGGTCGTCGGCGGCTGGCGGGTGATCGCCGCGTCCGGGGGCGCCGAGGCGCTCGTGCTGGCCGACCGGCACCAGCCCGACGCCGTCCTGCTCGACGTGATGATGCCGGAGATGGACGGGCCCACGACCTTCCGTCACCTGCGCGACGGCGCGACCACCCGCCAGATCCCGGTGATCTTCCTGACCGCCAAGGTGCAGGTGGGCGACCACCGGATGTGGGACGACCTGACGGTGGCCGGGGTGATCCCCAAGCCCTTCGACCCGATGGGGTTGTGCCGGGAGGTCTCAGGTCTGCTCGGCTGGACGGACTGAGCCGCCCAGCGTCGCGACACGGGTGAGGGCCGCCTCGGTCGCGAGCTCGACGCGCCGCGGCGGGTGGTCGAGGTAGTGGCGCAGCACCCGGAGCGCGAGCCACGGGTCCAGGGCCAGGCTGGTCGCGTCGACCCGGGGGGAATCGTCGTGACTCCCACCGAGGTCGACGGTGAGCCAGTTGTGCACGACGTCCCGCCCGGTCGGGAACCGGGGCACACCGCGGCTCCAGTGCGGGCGGAAGTCGAAGACGTGCTGCCAGGTGAGGTGGACCGGGGCGTCGCTGGTCCGCACGACCACCCCGTCGGGGCGCAGCAGGATCCCTCGGCCGGATCCGGCGCGCACGCCCGAGACGGGGAGGAGGAGGCCGGCGCCCTGCCCGTCGTCGTAGAGGCGCGCGGTCCGGCGGCGCACTGACCAACGGCGGGTGGGCAGGTGCCAGCCGTCGCCGCTGGTGTTGGACTCCAGGGGGGTCGTGGTCGCGGGGTCGATCACGGACGGACTTCTACCCGCCTGCGGATTCGTCCACACGGTGACGCCCACCACCTGACTGGACAGGTCGGTCAGGGCCGGTCCCACCCCGTGACCGTGTGCACGGGGGCGCCCTTGAGCTTCAGGTCGGCGCAGCTCTGCCGACGCGGCTCGCCGGGCGTGGAGGCGACCGTGAGGCGGTGCTCGCGGCCGGCCACGGTGAGGGAGACGGTCTCTCCCGTCCCGAGTCCGACCGACACGTCGTCGAGGTCGTGGAGACCATCGAGGCCGAGTGCGGTCCGGACGTGGAGCTCGGCGACCTGCGCCGCAGCGGGCAGTCCGGCGCGTCCGCGCGCGTTGGCCGTGGGAAAGCCACCCGCGGCGATCTCGGCGCAGGCCTCGACGGCCGTGTCCGGGTCGAGGCGGCCGAGGGTCACCCCGCTGGGCAGCGCCAGGAGGGTGCCGGAGAACCGGTGGCCGCCGAGGTGGGTCGTCTCCCAGGTCGCGGCGGGCCAGCGCTCGGCCAGGGCGGCCGCGACCGGGCGGCCGATCTCGGCGCAGCAGCGGTCCCGGCGGCCGTTGGTGCACAGCAGCCAGAGCGGCCCCTCGTGGGCCGGCAGGCCCGGGTCCCCGCCCCGCGCCAGCGCGCCCAGGTCGAGGTCGGTGACCTGGTCCACCCGCTCGAGGACGGTGCCCCAGACGCGGCCGGTCGCGCCGAGCCGGGCGGCGAAGACGTGCACCCCCGGTCCGGCCCAGCCGCCGTGCCGGCGGATCAGCTGGACCCGGACACCGACGGCCCCCTCGAGGACCTCGCGGACCCCGTCGGGGAGACGGCTGTCGGCCACGGCGTTGCGGCCCCAGGAGCCGGCGTACTCGACGAGGAGCCAGGCCGTGTCCTCCGGCGCCGTGCCGGCCATCGGCTCCGCGTCGAGGGCGCTGGCGGCCGAGCAGCGGTAGGTCTCGGGGGTCACCCGGCTATTCGACCAGACCCCTCCGGCGCCCGATCGCGGCGGCCTCGGTGCGGCCGGCCGCCCCGAGCTTGCCGAGGATGTTGGAGACGTGGACCGAGACGGTCTTGGCGCTGATGAACAGCTGCTTGCCGATCTCGCCGTTGGAGCGACCCTCCGCCACGAGAGCCAGGATCTCGGTCTCGCGGGGCGTGAGCGCGTCGGGGGCGGCGTCGCCCCGGGCGGGGGTGCTGCCGAGGGCGCGGAGCTCGTCGAGCAGCGGCTGGGCACCGAGCTGGTGGGCTGCGGCGCGCGCCAGGTCGCCGACCTCCCGGGCCCGGGTGGCGTCGCCGGACGCCCGCAGGATGCCGGCGAGCACGGTGCGCGTGCGGGCCAGCTCGAAGACGTCGCCGAAGTCGGCGAACAGCACCACGGTCTCCTCCCAGGCGCGCACGAGGGCGTCGAGGGGTGGCGCGTCGATGCCCGTCAGCCAGCGCAGCCGCAGCACCTCGGCGTCGAGGCGCTTCACCCAGGCTCGTCCCTCGGGCCCCCAGAAGCCTGACGGGTCGGTGTAGCGCTCGAGCACGGTGTGGCCCTCGGCGTGCAGCCGCTCGGCACGCTCCTGGAACGTCGCGCGCTCGCCGGCCGCGAGGGTCGGGACGGCCTGGGCGATCGCCCCGATCGTGACCGCGGCGAGCCGCACCCGGGCCGGGAACCACTCGTGCCAGATCCGGCCGAGCACGTCGACGGCGTGCTCGTACGACGCCACCGCGCCGGCCGCGTCCGCGCGGCGCCCGGCGTCCAGCAGCTCGACGGTGCTGGCGTGGATGGCGATCCCGCCCTCCTTGTGCCAGTGCCGGCGCAGCGCGAGGGTCTCGGCCGCGACGTCGAGCCCGCGGCCGTGCTGGATGTTGAGCCGGACGCTGTCGAGCAGCGCCTTCGGGATCGGGGGCGCGGACTGGCCGTCGATCCCGCAGAGCTCCAGCGCCTCGTCCCAGCGGCCGCTGACCATCAGCACCCAGGCGAGCTGCCACCGCGACTCGAAGGCGTACGGCGCCCACGCCAGCCCGGCCGCCTGGCCGCGCTCGATCGCGCTGCGGAACCAGCGCTCGGTCTCCTCGAACTCCGCCCAGTCCTGGTAGGAGCGGGCCAGGAAGAACCGGCCGCGGAGCTCGGCGTGGATCGCGCCGGACTCCTGGGCGCGCAGGATCGCGTCGGTCAGGGCGGCCCGCAGCCCCTCCTTGGGGCCGGCCTTCTTGAGGCCGGACAGAGTGGTGATCGCGTCGGAGGCCAGCTCGGACATGTTGAGCTTCTCGGCCAGGGCGAGGGCGTCGATGCCGACCGCCTGGGCCTCCTCGAAGCGGCCCAACGCGGCGAGCACCCGGGCATGGGTGGTCAGCACCCGGGCGCGCAGCATCGGGGCGTCGTCCGGCACCAGCTCGAGTGCCCGGGCGGACACGGCGGCCGCGTCCTCGTCGGTCTCGATGATCACCAGGGCCGCCGCGCGGACGGCCAGCATCCGCGCCCGCCAGGCCGGCGAGGCGTCCGCCGGCAGGCAGGTCAGCTGCTCGGCCACCAGCGCCGCGGCGCGGATCGGATGACCGCTGGCCATCAGGGCCTCGGCCGCGCTGACGGTCAGCTTGGACACGTCGACGTCGAGGTCGGCCCGGCGGCGCGGGTCGGCGAGCAGCTCCAGGGCCTGTTGGTAGTGCTGGGCGGCCTCGTCCGGGCCGCCGATCGCGGTCGCCTCGTTGCCGGCCCGGATGCTGGCGTCCAGGGCGGTGTCGAGGTCCATGGCCAGCCGGGCGTGCCGGGCCAGCTCGGCCGCGGTGCCCCGGGCCCGGCCGTCGCTCAGCGCCGCGCAGTACGCCGCGTGGAGGCGGACCCGCTCGCCCGGCAGCAGGTCGTCGTACACCGCCTCGCCGAGCAGGGCGTGCCGGAAGGTGTAGGTGCCGGCGCCGGCGACCAGGACGTTCATCTCGACCGCGCGGCGCAGGCCCTCGTCGAGAGCGGTGTCGTCAAGCAGGGAGGCGGCGGCCAGCATCTCGTGGCTGACCTTGCGGCCGGCGACGCTGGCCGCGCGGACGACCTGGCGCGCGGTGTCGTCGAGACGGTCGAGGCGGACGAGCAGCACGTCGGCGAGGTCGGCGGGCACCCAGCGGCCCGGGCCGGAGGCAGCGCCCACGAGCTCCTCGACAAAGAACGCGTTGCCCTCGGCGCGGTCCACGATGCCGGCGACCTGGTCCTCGGAGATGGGGCCGGCGTCGAGCTCGGCGATGAGGGTGCGCACGTCGCCGGCGGAGAGCGGGGCCAGCTGGATCCGCTCGACCCCGCGGATCCGCGACCACTCCGCGACCTGGGTGCGGAGCGGGTGGCGGCGGTGAAGGTCGTCGGAGCGGTAGGACGCGACGATCGCGACCGGGCCGGCGAAGGGACGGGAGAAGAGGAAGCTGAGCATGTCGCGCGTCGACTGGTCGGCCCAGTGGGCGTCCTCGATGACCAGGAGCAGCGGCGCGGCCTCGGCGGCGGCCTCGAGCAGGGCGTGGACGGCCTCGAACAGGTCGGTGCGGTCCAGGGCGCCCGTCTCGCGGTCGGCGTCGGCGTTCATCACGCGACGGCCGGGCTGGAGGCGGGCCAGGGCGGGGTGCTGGCCGGCGACGGCGTCGACGACTGCGGGCAGGTCGGTGGCCATCCGGCCGAGCACCTCGGAGAAGGGCAGGTAGGGCAGGGCGCTGTCGCCGAAGTCGAGGCAGTGGCCGGCGAAGACCTGCCAGCCCTCGGTGAAGGCCACGTCGCGCAGCTCGGTCAGCAGGCGGGTCTTGCCGACGCCGGCGTCACCGGACAGCAGCACGTTGGTGGCCTCGCGGTCGCTCGAGGACCGGTCCCCGGGGATGCGACGGACGCCGAGCAACGAAGCGATCTCCGTCAGCTCGGCGTCTCGTCCCACCAGGGTCTTGCTCGTGTGTCCTGCCACGTCGCCCATGATCTCGTGAACGTCCGGTGCGGTGCCCATCTTTTCGCGGGCCCGTCAGCGGACGATGTCGCTGTCCACCACGGATCGACGTACGCGGGGAAGCCTGGTGCGGCGCCCCTTGAGCCCGGACCGGATCCGCATCGCGCGGTAGTCGATCTCGGACTTCAGGATCTGGTTGGTGTGGTCGTACATCTGGTGCTCCTCATCTCGGGTCGGTGAGACGAGGTTCGCTCCCTGAGGTAGGCGCCCACATCGGACAACCTCCCTATCTGAGGTGGCCGTCCGGCGGGGGTGCCTTAGGGCGGCTCAGACCGGCCGACCGCCCTGCCAGACCTGCTGCACGAGGGGCACGCCGGGGCGGTAGGCCAGGTGCACGTGGCTGGGGGCGTCGAGCACCATCAGGTCGGCCCGCTTGCCGACGGTGAGCGCGCCGACGTCGTCGCGGTCGAGGGCGCGCGCTCCCGTCGCGGTCGCCGCGTGGACCGCCTCGGCGGGGGTCATCCCCATCTCCCGGACGGCCAGCGCGACGCACAGCGGCAGCGAGCTGGTGAAGCACGACCCGGGGTTGCAGTCGCTGGCGATCGCGACCCGCACGCCGGCGTCGAGGAGGCGGCGGGCGTCGGGGTAGGGCTGCCGGGTCGAGAACTCCACGCCGGGCAGCAGCGTCGCGATCGTGCCGCTGTCGCGCAGCGCGTCGACATCGGCGTCCTCGAGGTAGGTGCAGTGGTCGACGGCGGTGAGCCCGAGCTCGGCGGCGAGCCGGACGCCGGGGCCGGGGCCCAGCTGGTTGGCGTGCAGCCGGCCGCGCAGCCCCTTCGCCGCGCCGGCGGCGAGGACCGTGCGGGCCTGGTCGCCGTCGAACGCGCCTCGCTCGCAGAACACGTCGATCCAGCGGGCGTACGGCGCCGCCGCGTCGAGCATCGGTCCGGTCACGAGGTCGACGTACGCCGCCGGGTCGTCGGCGTGGTCGGCCGGCACGACGTGGGCGCCGAGGAACGTGGTCTCCTCGGTGAACTGCCGGGCCACGGCCAGGCTGCGCGCCTCGTCGTGGGTGGAGAGGCCGTAGCCGCTCTTGATCTCCACCGTGGTCGTCCCCTGGCGGCGCATCTCGGCGACCAGCCGGGCCACGTGGCTGGTGAGCTGCTCGTCGGTGGCGGCCCGGGTCGCCGCGACCGTCGTACGGATCCCGCCGGCGGCGTAGCTCTCGCCTGCCATCCGGGCCGCGAACTCGGCGGCCCGGTCGCCCGCGAAGACCAGGTGGGAGTGGGAGTCCACGAAGCCGGGCAGCACCGCGCGGCCGCCGACGTCGAGGCGCTCGTCGGCCTCGGGGGCATCGATCGCCCGGCCGACCCAGGCGACCTTCGCCCCCTCGACGACGAGGGCGGCGTCGGCGATCGCCCCGAGGAGGTCGTCGGCGTCGGGGTCGTTGGTGACCAGCTCGGCGATGCCGGTGATGAGGGTGCTGCTCACGCTGTGCCCTTCCAGATCGTGTCGATGGCGGCCGCCAGCTCGCGCCCGATGTCGGCGCGGTCACCCTGCCGCACCACGACCCGCCCGTCGACCATCACCTGGGTGACGTCCTCGGCGGTCGCTGCGAAGACCGCGGTGTTCTCGTCGCCACCGGTCCCGGCGGTGCGTGGGGTGGCGGGGTCGAGGGTGACGAGGTCGGCCCGGTTGCCGACCGCGATGGCGCCGGCGTCGGCGAAGCCGAGGCTCTCGTGGCCGGTCGTCGTGGCTGCGGTCAGCAGCTCGGCGGCGGTCCAGTGGCCGCGCTGCCGGGTGGCCAGCCGCTCGTCGAGCTCGACCGCCCGCATCTCCTCGAACAGGTCGATGACCGCGTGGCTGTCGCTGCCCAGCGTCAGCCGGCTGCCGGCCTCGTGGAGCCTGCGGCTCGGGCCGATGCCGTCGCCGAGGTCGCGCTCGGTGGTGGGGCAGAAGTCGGCGTAGGTGCCGGTCTCGCCGAGGAGCCGGATGTCGTCGTCGGTGAGGTGTGTCGCGTGCACGGCGGTCGTCGCGGGCGTCAGCAGGCCGGCGTCGTGGAGCAGCCGGGTCGGGGTGACGCCGTACGCCGCGAGGCAGCCGTCGTTCTCGGCCACCTGCTCGGAGAGGTGGACGTGGAGGGGCATCGTGCCGTCGACCGCCTCCCTGACCGTCGCCAGCTGGTCGCGCGGGACGGCCCGCACGCTGTGCACGGCCGCGCCGACGACGACGCCGTCGCGCTGCACGTTTCCCAGCAGTTGCTGGGTTCTGGCCCCCCAGGCGGCCGCGTCACCGTCGTCGTAGCGCAATTGCGCGGTTTCGACCGGCTTCCCGAAGCCCGAGCTGAGGTAGACCGTGTCGAGCAGCGCGATCCGGATCCCGGCCTCGCGCGCCGCCTCGACCAGGGCCAGCCCCATCGCGTTCGGGTCGGCGTAGGGCGTGCCGCCGGGCTGGTGGTGCAGGTAGTGGAACTCCCCCACGGCCGTGATCCCCGCCGCCGCCATCTCGCGGTAGGTCGCTCGCGCCAACGCGAAGTAGGTGTCGGGGTCCAGCCTCCCGGCCACGGCGTACATCTGGTCGCGCCAGGTCCAGAACGTCCCCCGCTCCCGCTGGGTCCGCCCGCGCAGCGCCCGGTGGAAGGCATGGCTGTGGCAGTTGGCCAGGCCGGGGATCGTCAGGCCGGGGATGCGGGTCGCGGTCGGGGCGGAATCACCGGTGGACCGGCGATCCCGGACGTTCTGGAGGGTTGCAACCCTCGGGAACGTACGGGAGTGCCCGGGGAGTGTGACGGAAGTGAACCGTCCGTCCTCGACCTCGACCAGCACGTCGTCGTGGACGGCCCCGTCGACCCACGCCCGCTCCAGGAGGTACGACGCCGCCGTCACGACCCGGCCAGCCTCTCCAGCGTGTCCGCGAGCGCCGAGACGCCCACCAGGCAGTCCGGCATCGAGGCGTGCTCCGCGGGCGAGTGCGAGATGCCGGTCGGGTTGCGCACGAAGAGCATCGCGGTGGGGATCCCCGCGGCCGAGAGGGTGCCGGCGTCGTGGCCGGCCTGGGTCGGGATGACCGGCCAGTCGCCGCCCTCGTGGTCGGCCGCGATCGAGGCGGCCAGCCCCGGGGAGAAGGCCACCGACGACGACACCGACTCGGCGGTGACGGTCAGGGCGGTGCCGTCCCGAGAGGCCCGGTCGGAGGCCTGCGCCGAGATCGCCTCCACCAGCGAGGCCAGCCCGTCATCGGTCGAGCACCGCGCGTCGAGCCACGCGGTCACCCGCGACGGGATCGCGTTGGTGCCGTTGGGGGCCACGTCGATGCGCCCGAACGTGGCGCGCTGCCCGGCCAGCCGCGCCTGCTTGTTGGCGGCGAGCGCCGTCATCGCGTAGGTGAGCATCGGGTCGGCGCGGTCCTCCATCCGGGTCGTGCCGGCATGGTTGGCGGCCCCGGTGAAGTCGAAGCGGTAGCGCCCGTGCGGCCAGATCTCGCTGGCGACGCCGACCGCGGCCCCCCGGTCGACGAGGTCGCGGCCCTGCTCCACGTGCAGCTCGACGAAGGTGCCGACCGACGCCAGCGACAGCGGCGTCCCGTCCAGGCCCTCCGCTGCGAGCGCGTCGCCGAGGAACACCCCGTCGCGGTCGCGCAGCTCGCGCGCGGTCGACCATGGCAGCGCCCCCGCGACCAGCCGCGACCCGAGGCAGGCCAACCCGAACCGCGAGCCCTCCTCCTCCGCGAACACCGAGACGCCGATCGGCCGCGCGGGCACGAATCCCCTGTCCCGCAAGGCGTCCACGGCCGCGAGCGCCGAGACGACGCCGAGCGGGCCGTCGTACGCGCCCCCGTCCAGCACCGAGTCGAGGTGCGACCCGGTGAGCACCGCCGGGCCCGACGCCCCGGGATGCTCCCACCAGCCGACCACGTTGCCGAGCCCGTCGGCCTCGACCCGCAGGCCGCGCGCGACGCACTGCGCCACGAACCACGACCGCAGCTCCACCTCCGCCGACGTCCAGGGCTGGCGGAAGTAGCCGCCCGAGGTGGCCGAGCGCCCGACCGGGCCGAGGTCGGCCCACATCCGCTCGAAGTCGTCAGGCACGCTTGCCTCCATGGAGTTCCAGGACGTCGTCCGACGCCGCAAGATGATCCGCAACTACGCCGAGACCCCGGTGGACCCGGCGGTCGTCGACCGTGCGCTCGACAACGCCACGCGCGCCCCGAGCGCGGGCTTCAGCCAGGGCTGGGGATTCCTCGTGCTGGACACCCCCGACGACGTACGACGCTTCTGGGTCGCCACGTCCGACGACGTGGACCAGCCCGACAGCTGGCTCGCCGGCATGATGCGGGCGCCCGTCGTGGTGGTGCCGTGCTCGAGCAAGGCCGCCTACCTCGCCCGCTACGCGGAGACGGACAAGGGCTGGGCCGACCGCGACGAGGCCCGCTGGCCGGTGCCGTTCTGGCACATGGACGCGGCGATGGCGAGTCTGCTCATCCTGCAGACCGCGGTCGACGAGGGGCTCGGGTCCTGCTTCTTCGGAATCCCGCCCGACAAGGAACCGCAGGTGCGAGCAACGTTCGGCATCCCGGACACCTTCGACCCCGTCGGCGTCATCACCCTCGGGCATCGCGTCGAGGACACCGGCGCCGCTGGTTCGCCGTCGCGACGCCGACGCAAGCCGCTCGAGGACGTCGTCCACCGCGGCAGCTGGGGCGGATGACGGGGGCACCCCGCCAGTCCACCGGGCCCCGGCACCGGGGTCAACGACCACCACGCCAGCCCAGTCTCACATCCGAGACACGTCGGCCCGGTCGTGCTGATGAGAGTGCGCGATAGCGCTCCCTGAGCAGCACGACCCGGCTAGGTTTCACCGCATGTCCACGAGGGAGGGCGGGCCCGAGCACGCCCGCGCGATCGCCAAGCTGCAGGCCCTCGTCCGGATCCCGACGGTCTCCCACCGCGACCCCGCGGCCGTGGACACCGCGCAGTTCGACGAGTTCCTCGTCGAGCTCCGGAAGCAGTTCCCGCGGCTGCACGCCGAGACCGAGCTGACCCGCGTCGGCACCCACGGACTGCTCTTCCGCTGGCGCGGGGCCGACGACAGCCGGCCCGTCGTGCTGATGGCCCACCTCGACGTCGTGCCCGTCGACGAGGACGCTCCCTGGCAGCACCCGCCCTTCGGCGCAACCCTGGTCGGCGGCGCGATCTGGGGCCGCGGGACCCTCGACGACAAGGGCTCGCTGGTCGGCATCGCCGAGGCCGTCGAGGTGCTGCTCGAGCAGGGCTTCACCCCCGCGCAGGACGTGTGGCTCTCGTTCGGCTGCGACGAGGAGGTCTCCGGCACGGCGGCGCCCGAGGCCGTCGCCCACCTGCGGGCGGCCGGCGTACGCCCCTGGTTCGTGCTCGACGAGGGCGGCGCTGTCGCCCACGAGGCCTTCCCCGGCGTGGCCGCGCCGATCGGCGTCATCGGGGTGACCGAGAAGGGCACCACCAGCATCGAGCTGCGCGTCGAGGGCCGTGGCGGCCACGCGTCGACGCCGGCCCGGATGGGGCCGACCGCCCGCCTGGCCCGCGCGATCCTCCGGCTCGAGCGGGCTCCCATGCCCGCCAGCACCCCCGACGCGACCGTGGAGCTGCTGCGCCGGATGGCCCCGCACGCCTCCGTGGCGCTGCGCCCCCTGATGGCCAACGCCGGACGTCTCCGCCCGGTCCTCACCCGGGCGCTGGTCGCCGCGGGTCCCGAGTCCGCGGCGATGACGCGGACGACGTTCGCGATCACGACGCTGTCGGGCAGCCCTGCGCTCAACGTCATCGCCAGCACCGCCAAGGCCGGCGTCAACATCCGGGTCATGGTCGGCGACACCGTCGCGGGCGTCCTGGACCACGTGCGCCGCGCGATCTCCGACGACGACGTCCACATCGACGTGGTCGAGCAGAACGAGCCGAGCCCGGTCTCCCCGATGGACGACGCGTTCGCGCTGCTCGAGGAGACCATCGGCGAGCTCTTCCCCGACGCCTTCGCCGCCCCCTACGTGATGATGGCCGCCACCGACTCGCGCCACTTCACCGAGATCTGCGAGCGCGTCTACCGCTTCGCGCCCTTCCGGATGACCAAGGCCCAGCGCGAGTCCATCCACTCCTACGACGAGCACCTCGACGTCGAGGCGTTCCTCGACGGCGTCGCCTGGTACCAGCTCCTGATCGAGAGGATCCCCCGATGAGCGTCCACCGGCTCGACCGACGGCCGGCCGAGGGGACCCACAGCCTCGTCGCCATCGTCGGCTTCCTGGTCTGCGTCGAGATCGCCAGCGGCATCCTGCAGGGCTACTACACGCCCATCTGGAAGGACGTCGCGCACCACCTCGACATGCGCGACGCCGACGTCAACTGGTTCGAGGCGGCGCAGCTCATCGTCTCGGCGCTCGTGGTGCCGTTCCTGGCGCGCCTGGGCGACCTCGTCGGGCACAAGAAGGTGCTGCTGCTCTCCAGCGCCGTCACCGCCCTCGGCTCCTGGATCCTCGCGTTCGCCCCCTCCTTCACGACGTTCCTGGTCGGCTTCGCCCTCCAGGGTGCGTACGTCGTGTGGTTGCCCATGGAGGTCGCGATCATCCACCGCCGGACGGCCGGCACCGGCCGCCAGGCGCTCCTGACCCGGCGAGCGGCCGCGATCCTCGTCGGCGCCCTCGAGCTGTCGGTGATCATCGGCGCGCTCACCAGCGGGGCGCTCGTCGAGTCGACGTCGATGGGCCTGGTCCTGATGCTCCCGGCCGTCGCCGTGACCGCCTGCTTCTTCGTCGTGCTGGTCGGGATCGAGGACGTGCAGGGCGTCGGGCGCGGGGGCATCGACTACCGCGGCCTGGGCCTGGTCACGCTCGCCCTCGGACTCGTGATGGCGGGCCTGATCGCCGTACGCCTCGACGGTCCCGGCAGCCTCCTCGCGTGGGTCCTCGTCGCCGCCGGGATCGCCACGATGGTGCCGTTCGTCCGTTTCGAGGCCGCCCACCCCGACCCCATCGTGGACGTCCGGCTGTTCGCCCAGCCGCGCCAGTGGCCGGTGCAGCTGACCGCGTTCCTGTTCGGCATGTCCGTGCTGGGGGCCCAGATCCCGCTGTCGACCTTCGCCCGCACCGACCCCGACGTCGCGGGCTACGGCCTCGGCGCGGACGCCGGCTTCGTCTCCACCCTGATCGGCGTCTACGTCATCACGCTTGCGATCGGCGCCTTCACGCTGCCGCTGACCTCGCGCTGGTTCGGCGCCCGCAACGCGCTGGTGCTCTCGGCGGTCCTGGTCGCCGCCGGCTACGCGCTGTGGCTGCCCTTCCACGAGAGCACCGGCCAGGCCCTGCTCAACATGGCCGTCGCCGGCCTCGGGTCCGGCGCCCTGGTCGCGGCCCTCCCCGCGGCCGCAGCTGCCGCCGCACCCGCCGACCGCACCGGCTTCGCCACCGGCATGACCAACGCGACCAAGACCGTCGGCGGCGCCATCGCCTCCTCGGTGTTCGCGATCGCCCTGGCCTCGACCGGATCGCTCGACGACCCGACCGAGGGCCACGCCCCGCTGCAGGGCTACCTCACCGTCTGGACGGTCTGCGCGGTCGCCGCCCTGCTCGCCGCCGCGGCCCTGCTCGTGATGCCGCGCGAGGCCGCCGAGGACCCGGAGGACCCTGGGGGCCCCACCCCCGCCGGGTAATCTGGCCGCACGGAGGTGACCCAGTGACCGACCAGCCCGACCGCCAGACCGACCCTCTCCCCGAGAAGGACGAGCGCACCGGCCGCAGCGCGGCCGCGGCCCGGATGCACAACCAGGCCAGCTGGGTCGACCAGCAGATCCGGGTCGCGATGGCCAAGGGCGAGTTCGACAACCTGCCCGGTGCCGGCAAGCCGATCACGGACCTCGGCCCGACCCACGACCCGGACTGGTGGCTGAAGAAGCTGGTCGAGCGCGAGCACATCGCGGTGCTGCCGGCCTCGCTCCAGCTCCGCAAGGACGACGCCGAGCTCGACGCCCTGCTCGACCGCCTCAACGTCGAGGCCGAGGTGCGGCGCGAGGTCGAGGAGTTCAACGCCCGGGTGATCGCCGCCCGCTACCGACCGCCCGAGGGGCCGCCGCTGATCACGATGCCGCGCGACGTCGACTCCACCGTTGCGGGCTGGCGCCAACGCCGTACGGCGAGGCTCGCGGCGCACCGCGCGACGCCCGCACCGACCCCGGCGCCCGTGGCGGAGTCGCCGAAGCGTTGCTGGTTCCGCCGCCCGCGCTGATGGGGATCCACTGTCAGATCGGTCATACCGGCGAGTAGCCACCCGCTGCTAGTTTCCGCCCATGCCCAGCAGCAGCCGTAGCGCCAAGGACTTCTTCCGCCCCCTCGCCGTGGGGGCCCCGACCCCCCTGACCGAGGTCCCGGCCCGCCCCAGCCGGGCGATCCACTTCTTCGACCCGAGCAACGAGAAGATGGCCGCCAAGATCCCGGCCATGGTCGGCACCGTCGACGTCCTGCTCGGCAACCTCGAGGACGCCGTCAAGGCCGACAACAAGGTCGCCGCCCGCGAGGGCCTGGTGAAGATCGCCCAGGGCACCGACTTCGGGCCCACCCAGCTCTGGACCCGGATCAACGCCCTCGACAGCCCCTGGGTCCTCGACGACCTGACCACGCTCGTGCCGGCCATCGGCGACAAGCTCGACGTGATCATGGTGCCGAAGGTGCAGGGCGCCGAGGACATCCACTACGTCGACCGGCTGCTCGCCCAGCTCGAGGCCAAGGCCGGACTGGACCGGCCGATCCTCGTGCACGCGATCCTCGAGACCGCCCGCGGCGTGGCCAACGTCGAGGAGATCTGCGGCGCCAGCCCGCGCATGCAGGGCCTCTCCCTCGGCCCGGCCGACCTCGCGGCGGACCGCCGCATGAAGACCACCCGCGTCGGCGGCGGCCACCCCGGCTACCTCGTCCGCCAGGACCCGACCAAGTCCTCCGACGGCATCGAGGTCGGCGAGCGCGCGACCTACCAGCAGGACCTCTGGCACTACACGATCGCCCGGATGGTCGACGCCTGCGCGATGCACGGCATCTACCCCTACTACGGCCCCTTCGGCGACATCGCCGACGAGGTCGCGTGCGAGGACCAGTTCCGCAACGCCTTCCTGCTCGGCTGCGTCGGCACGTGGAGCCTGCACCCCAAGCAGATCGCCATCGCCAACCGGGTCTTCAGCCCCAGCGTCGAGGACATCAAGCACGCCCGCCGCGTGGTCGCGGCCATGGGTGACGGCACCGGCGCGGTGATGCTCGACGGCAAGATGGAGGACGACGCCTCCCTCAAGCAGTGCCTGGTGATGGTGCGGCTGGCCGAGGAGCTCGCCGCGATCGACCCCGAGCTGAAGAAGCAGTACGACGCGATCGAGGTGCCCGCATGAGTGACTTCACCCCCCTGCGCTCGGTCCTCTACATGCCGAGCTCCAACGAGCGGGCGCTGGAGAAGGCCAAGGCGATCGCCTGCGACGGCCTGATCCTCGACCTCGAGGACGCCGTGGCCCCCGACGCCAAGCCCGCCGCCCGTGAGGCCGCCGCCGCGGCCGCCGCGTCGGGCGAGTACGGCCGCCGTACGGTCACCATCCGCGTCAACGGCATCGGCACCCAGTGGCACGACGACGACATCGTCGCCGCCGCCCAGGCCGGCCCGGCGGGCGTGGTGGTCCCCAAGGTCAACAGCGCCGACGAGGTCCGCGCCCTGGTCGCCGCGCTGGAGAAGGCCGGCGCCCCCGATCACACCCGCCTGTGGGCGATGGTCGAGACGCCCGAGGCGGTGTTCAACGTCCGCGAGATCGCGGCGGCCTCCGACCGGCTCGCGGTCCTGGTCATGGGCACCAACGACCTCGTCAAGGAGCTGTACGCCGAGCACGTCCCGGGCCGCGCACCGCTCCTGACCTCGCTCTCGCTCTCGCTGCTGGCCGCGCGCGCCGCCGGCGTCGCGATCCTCGACGGCGTCTACAACGACGTGAAGAACATCGACGGCTTCCTCGCCGAGTGCCAGCAGGGCCGCGAGATGGGCTTCGACGGCAAGACCCTGATCCACCCCGGCCAGGTCGAGGGCGCCAACACGGCGTTCGCGCCGAGCGAGTCGGCCGTCGAGGACGCCCGCGGGATCCTCGCGGCGTGGGAGGAAGGCAAGGGGTCCGGCGTCGTGACCTACAACGGCAAGATGGTGGAGAACCTCCACGTCGAGTCCGCCGAGCGGACGCTCTCGATCCACGAGGCGATCACCGCGCTCGGCGTGTGAGCGGGGAGTGAGCGGGGCGTGACCTGCGCCACGCCCCGATTCGCGTTCGCCCGGGAGTGAACTGCCGCGCTCCGGGTATAGGACGACTACCTATTCCCCGGAGGGAGAACACATCATGGTTGTACTCGGCCTGATCCTGCTCATCATCGGCCTCGTGGCCGCAATCCCCGTCCTGACGACGATCGGTCTGATCCTCATCGTCGTGGGCCTGATCCTGAACTTCGTTCCGATCGGCGGCACGCGCCGCAGGTACTACTGACCCGCAGCGGCGACAAGCTCTGACCCCCGGCCCTCCTGGGCCGGGGGTCGTTGCATGTCCGGGGCCACCTCAGCGGGTCCTCAGGGCCCATCGGCTGACCGGCACCAGCAGCGCGCCGGCCCCGAGCACGAGTCCCCCCAGGACCCACCAGCCGGGACGCCCCCACTCGATGCAGAGCAGCGTGATCAGGGTCGGGGCGACGACGTTGGACAGGGAGAAGCCGAGCCCGGCGAAGCCCTGGTACTGGCCCTGGCGCTGCTCGGGCGCCAGCCCCATGGAGATCCCCCACTGGCCACCGCTGGAGATCATCTCGCCGACCACGTGCACGGCGGCGCCGAGGACGAGCAGCACGACGGCGACGACCGCCGACGTGTCGCTGCTGAAGGAGATGACCACGAAGCCGACCGCGATCCACGCGCACCCGACGACCATCGCCCGCGCCGACGCCATCACGTCGTCCCGGCCGCGCGAGAGGCGGACCTGGAAGAGCGCCACGACGACCGTGTTGAGCACGAGCAGGACGGCGACCATCGAGGTCGGCGCCTGCGTGTGGGCCGCGATCCACAGCGGGATGGCCAGCGTCATCACCACGAAGTGCATGGCGACCACGCCGTTGAGCAGCGTCACGACCACGAACGGGCGGTCCCGCAGGACCGCCAACCGCGGCTCGCCGGCAGCCCGTGCCGGCGCCGGGGCCAGGTGCGGCAGCCGCGAGCAGAGCAGGCCCGTCAGGATGCCGGAGACCCCGTCGAGGGCGAAGACGGCCAGGTAGGCCCACGTCTCGTCGACGAGCAGCGCGAGTCCGCCGAGCGCGGCCCCCAGGCTCATCGCGACGTTGGTGACCGCCCGCAGGTAGGCCTTGAACATCACCCCGCGCCCCCCGGTCGCCACCCGGGCGATGTAGCCGTTGCGCACCGCGGCGTTGCCGGAGAAGAGCACCGTCGACAGCGCCATCACGGCCATCACGGCCCAGAGCGAGCGGGCGACCAGGAGTCCCATCAGAACCGTGCCCGCCGCGATCGTCAGCGCCCGCATGGTCTCGCGCGGGCCACGGGTGTCGCCGAGATGGCCGAGCGGCACCTGGGCGAGCATCGCCAGCACCGAGGCGACCGAGAGCACCAGGCCGATGTCGGTCGCGGACAGCCCGACCTTCTGGGTGAAGAACAGCGCGAACGTCGTGGTCGAGGCCCCGGTGCCGGCCCGGTTGACGAAGGTGCCGAGCGCGAGGACCCGCAGGTTCGGGTCCGTGGGGATGCCGCGCCGGGTCAGTCGGGGCGGCACCGCCGCGGGGGGTCTGATCTCGTCCGCCTCAACCGCACCATCCGTCACGGGGAGATTCTGGACCACCGGGCGGGCGCGCGACCATCGGGTTTCCCGCGCCGCCTGACCCCGCGGGGACGCTCAGTCGTCGTCGCGGCGGAGCGTCTCGTCGAGCCACATCTTGGCGCTGCCGAGCCAGCCCGCGGCGTCGTGCACCATCCGGCCCAACGCGTCCTGGGTCTGCTTGAACGTCTCGCCGTAGCTCCGGGCCGCGGCCGACGCCGCCTCGCTGACCGTGGCGGCGTCGTCGGTGTCGCGACGCGGGTAGGCGCCGCCGAGGAAGCGGGTGTACTCCCCCGCGTCGACCCACCGGCGCAGCTCGCTGGCACGCACCACCGCGAAGGGGTGGGTGCGGTTCTCGATGAGCAGCAGCTTGAGCACCGAGTCGCGCAGGTCGGACTCCTCGTACTCCGTGCCCTGCGCGAAGAACGACGTCGCGTCGAGGTCGTCGAGGTGGCCGCCGCTGGCGAGCTTCATGTGCACCCGGAACGCCGTCGCCGGGTCCTGGGTGGCGAGCAGTCCGGCCCGGTCGGCGGACAGCTCCGCCTTGCGCGACCACTCGTAGAGCGCAGCCATGATGGCGCGCACGCCGAGCCCGCCCAACGGCACCGACGACAGCACCCCGCTCAGCTGGATCAGCCGCTGCAGCAGCGTCTGGTAGACCGCGTGCCCGCTCACCGCGTGGCCGAGCTCGTGGCCCAGGACGAAGCGCATCTCCTCGTCGTCGAGCAGCTCGACCATGCCGGAGGTGACCACGATGAACGGCTTGTTCATGCCGATCGTCATGGCCTGCGGCACAGGGTTGGCCGAGACGTAGAGCTCCGGCAGCTCGGCGGCGTCGAGCGTCTGCGCCACCTCGCCGAGGAGCCGGTGGAGCGTGGGGAACTGGCGGTCGTCGACCCGGATCGCCGACCCGAGGAACACCAGCCGGACCGCGCGCTCGTTGAAGAGCCCCGACATCGCCTTGAGGACGGTGTCGAAGCCCTTCAGCTTGCGCAGCGCCACGAGGGCGCCGCGGTCGGCGGGGTGCTCCCACGCGCGCGAGCTGATGCCGGGCAGTGGGACCCGAGAACGGGCCGGCTGGGTGGTCACGTGACCACCCTAGGGTTCCGTCCCACTCAGCGCTCGGACATGGGGATGCGCACGCCGCGCTCCGCGGCCACCTCGGCGGCCCGCTCGTAGCCGGCGTCGACGTGGCGGATCACGCCCATGCCCGGGTCGTTGGTGAGCACCCGCTCGATCTTCTCGGCGGCCAGTGCCGTCCCGTCGGCGACGCAGACCTGGCCGGCGTGGATGGAGCGCCCCATGCCGACGCCGCCGCCGTGGTGGATCGAGACCCACGTCGCGCCCGAGGCGGTGTTGACCAGGGCGTTGAGCAGGGCCCAGTCAGCGATCGCGTCGGAGCCGTCGAGCATCGCCTCGGTCTCCCGGTAGGGCGAGGCGACCGAGCCGCAGTCGAGGTGGTCGCGGCCGATCACGACCGGCGCCTTGAGCTCGCCCGAGGCGACCATCTCGTTGAACTTCAGGCCGGCGAGGTGGCGCTCGCCGTACCCCAGCCAGCAGATGCGGGCCGGGAGGCCCTGGAAGTGCACGCGCTCGCCGGCCATGGTGATCCACGTGCGCAGCCGCTCGTTCTCGGGGAAGAGCTCGAGGATCGCCTTGTCCGTGGCGGCGATGTCGGCCGGGTCGCCGGACAGCGCGGCCCAGCGGAAAGGGCCCTTGCCCTCGCAGAAGAGCGGCCGGATGTAGGCCGGCACGAAGCCGGGGAACTCGAAGGCCCGGTCGTAGCCACCCTTGCGGGCCTCGTCGCGGATCGAGTTGCCGTAGTCGAAGACCTCGGCGCCCTTGTCCTGGAACTCCACCATCGCCCGGACGTGGGCGGCCATCGACTCCTGCGCGCGCTTGGTGAAGCCGGCCGGGTCCTCGGTGCGCTCGCGCTCCCAGTCCTCGAAGGCGGTGCCGACCGGCAGGTAGAACAGCGGGTCGTGGGCGGAGGTCTGGTCGGTGACGATGTCGATCGGCGCGTCCGACTCGAGCAGCTCGGGGAGCATCGCCGCGGCGTTGCCGAGCACGCCGATGGACAGCGGACGCCGCTCGTCGCGCGCGGCCACCGCCATCTCCACGGCCTCCTCGAGCGAGGACGCCTGGACGTCGAGGTAGCGGTGCTCGATGCGGCGGGTGATCCGGGACTGGTCGCACTCGATGCAGATGACGACGCCGTCGTTCATGGTGACCGCCAGCGGCTGGGCACCGCCCATGCCGCCGAGGCCGGCGGTGACGGTGATGGTGCCGGCCAGGGTCCCGGAGAACCTCTTGTCGGCGACGGCCGCGAACGTCTCGAACGTGCCCTGGAGGATCCCCTGGGTGCCGATGTAGATCCAGGACCCTGCGGTCATCTGGCCGTACATCGTCAGCCCGAGGTCCTCGAGCCGGCGGAACTCCTCCCAGTTGGCCCAGTCGCCGACCAGGTTGGAGTTGGCGATCAGCACGCGGGGTGCCCACGGGTGGGTGCGCATCACGCCGACCGGCTTGCCGGACTGCACGAGCATCGTCTCGTCGTCCTCGAGGTCGCGCAGGGTGCGGACGAGCGCGTCGTACGCCTCCCAGCTGCGGGCCGCCTTGCCGGTGCCGCCGTAGACGACGAGGTCCTCGGGGCGCTCGGCGTTCTCCGGGTCGAGGTTGTTCATCAGCATCCGCAGCGGCGCCTCGGTCTGCCACGACTTCGCGGTCAGCTCGGTGCCGGTGGCGGCGTGGATCGGCAGGCGCGGGTTCGAGATGGTCATGGCCTCATCCAACTCCGCCCGCCGCAGCGCCACCAGCACCTGCGCGGCACCTGAGTCTCGGATCCCAGACCTGCCAATCCCCTGCAAACGACTCCAACGGGTCATACCGACCCACCCGGGCGCGTCGCTAGGTTGGAGGTCCAGGCCATCCGGGAGGCGTCATGCCCGACCTGCTGCTCTCCGCATCGGACCAGGCCGCGCTGCGTTACCTCCTCGCGGCCGAGCCGGTCCAGGGGCGGCCGCTGCCCGGCACCGACGTGCTCGAGCACCTTGCCCGCCTCATCCCCTGCGACGCGATCGGCCTGGCCCTGTTCGAGCCGGACGGCCGCGTCATCGACGCGGTGGCCCTGCCACGTGGCCACCCGGCGCTGGACGACCCGGGCTGCGACGGCGTGCTCGCGCTCGGGATCGTGCAGTGGACGCGGGTCGCCGGCAGCACCGACAAGCTGCGCGCGGAGGGCCTGGTCGACAGCCTCAACCACGGGTTCCGCAAGAGCCGGGACCGCGTCGCCCAGCTGTGGCTGGACCCGCGAGCGTCGGGCGTTCACCATCCGGGACGTCACGCTGCTCGCGATGATCGCGCCGACCGTCCAGCGCCTGGTGCGCGACACCACCGTGGCCCTCCCCGACCACCTCACGGCCCGCGAACGGCACGCCCTGGCCCTGGTCGCCGCCGGCCTGTCCAACCCCGAGATCGCCGACCGCATGGGCGTCGCGACCTGCACCGTCCGCAAGCACCTCGAGCACGCCTACCGCAAGCTCGGCGTCGGCAACCGGCTCGCCGCGGCCACGGCGCTCACCGCCTGGCCGGACGCCCACCTGGAGGACCACTCCGCGGACGTCGAAAGATTCGCCTGAACGCGAATGGTCGCGGACCTCCCGCGGCGCTACCCAAGAGGTACGTCGTGAACACCGACCAACGGAGGTCCCCCCATGCTCGCTCCACGTGCCTGCGCCCTGCTCTCGGCCGCCGTCCTCGCGGTCGCCCCGCTCGCCGCCACGCCATTCACCGCCCCGTCCGGCGCCGCCGGCGACCGCGCCGCCCCCTCGGGGGCCGAGAGCGCCCAGGTGGTGCTCGACTGGGAGCGGATCTCCTTCCGGACCGTCTACACCGACGGCGCCACCCCGATCCCGGTCGGCGTGCCCGTGCTCGGATTCACCTCCGTCGCGATGTACGACGCGGCCCGCAGGTCCGAGCAGCGCCAGACGAGCTCGGAGACGGCCGCAGTGGCGACCGCCGCCCACGACGTGCTGCTCCACTACTACCCGACCGCGGGCGCCAAGCTGGACGCCGACCTGAGCGCCAGCCTGGCCCTGGTCCCCGACGGGCACGAGCAGTCGAAGGGCGTCCGGATCGGCGGGCGCGCGGCGGCGGACATGATCGCGAGCCGGGTGGGCGACCACTACCTCGACGCCTCGATCCACTACACGCTCACCCCCGGCATCGGGGTCTGGGGACCCAACCCGGGCGCCACCGACATGCTCGCCGCCTGGCTGGGCTCCCTGCGCCCGCTGGTCCTCGACGCGCCGATCGCCTGGTCCGGGCGGCCGGACCCGCTGACCAGCGCGGCCTACGCGACCGACTTCAACGAGGTCAAGACCATCGGCAGCACCGCCGGGGCGCTCACCCACCCGGACGAGGCCGCGATGGCGACGTTCTACAACTCCAACTCCGCGACCATGGTCGGTGACGCACTGATCCGGCGCCTGACCGCGCACCCGGAGAGCCTGATCGACACCGCCCGACTCTTCGGGCGGATCCACGCAGCGATGACCGACGCGGCCATCCGCTGCTGGCAGCTCAAGCGTGACGTCGGGTTCTGGCGGCCCAGCCAGGCCGTGGCGGGCGCCGAGTCGGACGGCAACCCGGCCACCTCGACCGAGACCGGGTGGACGCCGTTCATCGCGAACCCGAACTACTCCGACTACGTCAGCGGCCACGCCTGCCTCACCGGTCCGGCCGTCGAGGTGATCCGGCAGACGTTCGGGGAGAACACGCCGCTGGAGCTGATCTCGGTCAACACCCCGGCGCACAAGTTCTACACCGACCTCACGTCCATCGAGCGGGACGCCGAGAACGCCCGGGTGTGGGGCGGTCTGCACTTCCGCAAGGCGGTGCGGGACGGCTACGAGATCGCGCACCGCACGGCGCAGGCGGTGATCCAGGCGCTGCCCTGATCACCCCGGCGCGGGTCAGGCCAGCTCCCCCAGGACGTCCTCGACGGCGCGCAGGACGGCGCCGGAGCGGACCAGCTCGACCGCCGCCTCGATCTCGGGCGAGAGGTGGCGGTCGGGGCCGGGGCCCTGGATGCCCGACTCCCGCAGGAGGCGTACGACGGCGGCGGTGGCCGGCGACGGCTCCAGCGGAGCGCGCAGGTCGAGGGCGCGGGCAGCGGTCAGCACCTCGATCGCGACCACGCGAGTCAGGCCGTCGACGGAGCGGCGCAGCTTGCGCGCGGCCGACCAGCCCATCGAGACGTGGTCCTCCTGCATCGCACTGGAGGGAATCGAGTCGACCGAGGCCGGGACGGCGAGGCGCTTGAGCTCGGAGACGATCGCGGCCTGGGTGTACTGCGCGATCATGTGGCCACTGTCGACGCCCGGGTCGTCGGCGAGGAACGGCGGCAGCCCGTGGTTGCGGGCCTTGTCCAGGAACCGGTCGGTACGTCGCTCGCTGATCGAGGCGACGTCGGCGGCGACGATGGCGAGGAAGTCCAGGACGTAGGCGACCGGGGCGCCGTGGAAGTTGCCGTTGGACTCGACCCGTCCCTCCTCTGCGAGGACCACCGGGTTGTCGACGGCGCTCGCCAGCTCGCGGCCGGCCACCTGCGCGGCGTACTCGACGGTGTCGCGGGCGGCGCCGTGCACCTGCGGCGAGCAGCGCAGCGAGTAGGCGTCCTGGACGCGGTTGCAGTCAGGGCCGCGGTGGGAGGCGACGACGCCGGAGTCGGCGAGGACGCGGGTCAGGTTGGCCGCCGAGAGCGCCTGGCCGGGGTGCGGCCGGATCGCCTGCAGCTCGGGCGCGAAGACCCGGTCGGTGCCGAGCTGGCCCTCGACCGACATGGCCGCCGAGACGTCGGCCGTGCGCAGCAGCATCCGCAGGTCGTGGATCGCCATGACGAGCATCCCGAGCATCCCGTCGGTGCCGTTGATGAGGGCGAGGCCCTCCTTGGCCTCGAGCTCGACCGGGGTGAGCCCGGCGGCGGCCAGCGCGTCGGCCGCGGGCATCAGGACACCGTCGGCGTCGCGGACGTCGCCCTCCCCCATCAGCGCCAGCGCGCAGTGGGACAGCGGCGCGAGGTCGCCCGAGCAGCCCAGCGAGCCGTACTCACGCACGACCGGGGTGATCCCGGCCGACAACAGGCCGGCGAGCAGCTGCGCGGTCTCGACCCGGACGCCGGTGTGGCCGGTGGCCAGGGTGGAGAGACGCAGCAGCATCAGCCCGCGCGTCACCTCGCGCTCGACCTCGGGGCCGGAGCCGGCGGCGTGCGAGCGCACCAGCGACTTCTGCAGCTGGGCGCGCATCTCGGTCGGGATGTGCCGGGTCGCGAGGGCGCCGAACCCCGTCGAGATGCCGTACGCCGGGGTGGCGGCCGACGCGAGCACCTCGACCACCTCGCGTGCCCGGGCCAGGGCGGTCAACGCCTCCTCGGTCAGCTCGACGGGAGCGCCGCCGCGGGCGACGGCGACGACGTCGTCGAGGGACACGGGGCCGACGCCGACGGCCACGGGGCGGGTGCGCAGATCAGGAACGGACATGCCCCCATCCAACGCCCGGGACCGGTCGCCCACCAGAGCGGGACACGGCGCACCCGTCTCGGATCCCAGACTCGTCGCCGCGCGACCCCGCCGTTTTCTTTACCTTCCGGGACGTGTTCCGGCTCACACGATGGGTAAAAGACAGGTGAAGGCCTGGAGGCAGTACGGGGGGCGACCAGGGTCGCGAACGCCAACAGGCCCGGGCGCTGAACCGTCTCGGGCTGCTCACACGGGGAGAGCACACGCATGCGCACACCACTCATCGCAGGATCCGTCCTTGCCCTCATGACGGCAGGCGCCGTCACCTTGGGCACCACCACCGCCCAGGGGATGGCAGCCTCGGAGAAGACTCCGACGCAGTTCGCCCTCGGCGGATCGGGGTTCGGGAGCCGGGGCGAGGGCGGCGACGTCCCCGCCGGGACCGACACCACCGCCTACCAGGTGATCGGCTGCAACAACAGGGCCGGACTCAACCGCGAGAACCACCTCGAGGACACGACCGTGCCCGGGCTGGGCACCATGCACAACATCACCACCACCGTCTGGACGACCACGTCCGGCGGCACCGTGGCGTCGAACTCGCGCAACAGCATCGAGCAGCTCACCATCGGGGACCCCTCGGCAGGCGCCCTCGAGCTGCACGCCGTGAGGTCCGACTCTCGCGCCTTCCACGACGGCAGCGGCTACCACTCCACCACCGTCACCCACGTCGGCTCGCTGACGTTCACGCCGCCGGGCGGCGAGCCGCAGGTGCTCGACCTCCCGACGCCGGACCAGCCGGTCACGGTGCCGGGCCTGGCCACCATCGCGATCGGCGACGCCCGCGAGCTGCACGACGGAGACGGAGCCAAGGCCTCGGCCAACGCCGTCGACATCACGGTGCTGGCCACCGGCTCGCGCTTCCGGATCGCGCACTCCGCGGCCCAGATCGGGGAGGGCGTGCGCTCCGGCCTCTTCCGCGGCTACTCCTCCAGCAGCCGCAACCGCGGCCTGGACGACAACGTGACGACCGGGAGGACGTCGTACCTCCTCATGCCCTGCCAGGGCACCGGAGGCGACCTGCGCCGCAAGTCGATCGCACACTCGAGCCCGCGGTCCGACATCGAGATCCGCAACGCGGCCAGCCGCGAGTGGGGCACGCAGAACGCCACCACCGCGAGCGGGTTCGAGCAGGGCTCCATCTCCCGGATCGCCATCGGGAGCGACCTGCTCGTCAAGGCCATCGTCGGCCGGGTCAACGTCAAGCGCGTCGGTGACAAGGTGATCCGCTCCATCGACGGCACCACCATCGGCACGATCATCGCCAACGGTGAGCCGCAGACGTTCCCCGACACCGACGTGCTGGAGATCCCCGGTGTGGCGCGCCTGGAGCGCAACATCGTGAAGAAGACGCCGAACGGCATGTCCGTGATCTCGCTGCGGATCACCCTGCTCGACGGCACCGGCGCTGTCTTGAACCTCGGCCTCGCACGGCTCGAGATCCTCGACAGCGGCAACTGACCGACACGCTCGGTCAGCCTCCCCCGGGGGTGGCGGGTGACCACGGTCACCCGTCACCCGCGGTGCGCGCAGGCGTTGTCCTCGTGGGAGCGCGACACCAACGTCGCCGTCATGCCATGCCACACCACGGGCCCACGGCCCACCCCGGGAGAAATCACCACATGCGCACACGACTCGTCCTGCCGTCCCTCGTCGCCCTGCTGTCCGCGGGCCTCGTCGCCTCGCCGAGCCTGGACGCCCAGGCCGCCGACGGCGCCAACCAGGCCGCGCGGACGCCCACGGCGTTCGCGATGAAGACCTCCGGCTTCGGCACCCGCGTCCAGGGTGGCCAGGTGCCCGCGAGCTCCGACACCACCGGGTACGACGTCATCAGCTGCACCAACGAGGCCGGACGTGACCACCGCAACTACGAGGCCTCGGTGACCCTGCCGGGCGCCGGGCTCGCCGAGGGCGTCAAGACCCACGCGTGGACCGCCACCGGTCAGGACGGCGCGCGCGTGTCCTCCAGCACCGTGCACGACGTGGCCCGGGTGACCCTTGCCCAGACGGGCGCGGGCAAGCTCGTGCTCACCGCGATCCACTCGAAGTCCTCCGCCGTGCACGACGCGACCGGCTTCCACACCATCACCTCGACCGCCATCGGTGGCGTCTCGCTGGTCAGCCCGGGCCTGCCGGCGCAGTCCTTCCCGGTCCCCACCCCCGGCCAGCCGCTCACGATCCCCGGCGTCGCGACCGTCGCGGTCGGCACCTCCCACGAGTCGGCCACCGACCACGCCGCGCACGCGACGGCCAACGCCGCCGACGTGCACCTCCTGGTCTCCGACACGCGCGTCCGCATCGCGCACAGCGCCGCACACCTCTACGACGGGGTCATCCACGGCATCTTCAAGGGCAACGCCAACGCCACCCGGGCCACCGGCGTGGCCGACAACGTCCGCAGCGGCCCGACCCCGCTCCAGTACGTCCCCTGCCAGGGCACCGGCGGCGACGCCCGGAGCAAGTCGATCGCCAGCCTCGACCTCGGCGGCAACATCGCCGTCCAGGGCCTCAGCACCAAGGTGATGGGCAAGCAGACGGCCGACAAGACGACCGGCTTCGCCTCGGGCCGCGTCGCCTCGTTCAACCTCGGCGACGGCCAGCTCGTCATCACCGGCATCGTCGGCCGGGTCAACGTCGACCGGCTCGCGGGCGGTCGCCTGATCCGCACGCTGGCGGGCACGACGGTCGGCAGCATCACCTCCAACGGCGACCCGCAGAGCTTCCCCGACACCGGCGTCCTCACCATCCCCGGCGTCGCGAAGATCGAGCGCTCCCTGTCGGAGATGAAGCCCAACGGGCTCTCCGTCACCGCCGTGCGGATCACGCTGCTGGACGGGTCCGGCGCCGTGATCAACCTCGGCCAGGCCCAGCTCAAGATCAAGCCCAGCGGCCGCTGACCCCTCCTGCCTGATGGCCCATCTCACGGGCCATCAGGCAAGACGCGGCGCCGTACGTCGATCGCCGCGGCGTTGACTGGGCGGCATGACCACCACGAGGGACACCGTGGCGCGTCGGGCGCCGGACATCGGGACCGCGCGGCGCTGGTCGATGCTCGGCGCGAGCACGCTCGCCCAGGCGGCGGCCGCGGTGATGGTGCACGGCCCCGCCTTCCTGATCCCGGTGCTGCACGCCCGGCTCGGCCTGAGCCTGGCCGAGGCCGGACTCGTGGCGGCGGCGCCGACGGTCGGCGTGATGCTGGCGCTGGTGGCGTGGGGGCTCGTGTCCGACCTGCGGGGCGAGCGCTTCGTGCTCGTCTCCGGCCTCGCGCTGACCACCCTCGCCGGCGTGGCCAGCACGCTCACCGACCGGCTGCCGCTGCTGGTGCTCACCCTCCTGCTCGCCGGTGCGAGCGCGGCGAGCACCAACGCGGCCAGCGGCCGGGTCGTGGTCGGCTGGTTCCCCGCCGGGCGGCGCGGTCTCGCGATGGGCGTGCGACAGATGGCCCAGCCGGTCGGCGTCGGCGTGGCCGCGCTGTCGATGGCGGTGGTCGCCGACCGCCACGGCGTCCAGGCGGCCCTGTGGGTGCCGACCGTCGCGTGCGGCCTGGCCACGGTGGTCGTGGCCCTGGTCGTGGTGGACCCGCCGCGGCCCGAGGTCGCTGCCGGCATCGCTCCCAACCCCTACCGTCGCGACGGCTACCTCGCCCGCATCCACGGCGTCTCGGTCCTGCTCGTGGTCCCGCAGTTCCTGGTGTGGACGTTCGCGCTGGTCTGGCTGGTGCAGGACCGGCACTGGTCGGCTGCCGGGGCCGGCTCGGTCGTGGCCGCCTCCCAGCTGGCCGGGGCCGTCGGCCGGATCGCGGCCGGCCACCTCTCCGACGTGGTCGGCAGCCGGATGCGCCCGCTGCGCTGGGTCGCCGCCGCGGCCGGCGCGACGATGGCGCTGCTGGGCCTGGCGGCCGGGGCCGGCTGGGCCGTCGCGGTCGCCCTGATGGTGCTGGCGACCGTCCTCACCGTGGCCGACAACGGGCTCGCCTTCACCGCGGTCGCGGAGCGGGCCGGCCCGTTCTGGTCGGGCCGGGCGCTGGGCATCCAGAACACCGCGCAGTTCCTCGCGGCGAGCGCCGTACCCCCGCTGGCGGGGTTGGCCGTCGCGGCGTTCGGCTACCCCGCCACCTTCGCGCTGGGCGCCCTCTTCGCGCTCGCGGCGCTGCCGCTGGTGCCGGTCGCGGCCGAGCGCGAGCTCTCCTGAGGCGTGAGCCGGCCGGGATCGGGTACGACGCAGGCATGTCGACCACCACCGTCATCATCGTCGTCCTGCTCGTCGTCGTGCTGGGCATCGCCCTGGCGGCCGTCGCGGTCATGAACCGCAACCGCCGGGCCGAGCAGGACCGCGCCGCCGCCGAGCAGCTCCGCATCGAAGCGGTCGCGACCCACGGCACCGCCGTCGCCGAGTCGGAGCAGCAGGCGCAGGAGGCCGAGGCGCGTGCCGAGCTCGCCCGCGCCGAGGCCGAGCGCGCCGAGAAGGCCGCTGCCGAGGCCCGCCTGGGCCGGCACGTGGAGGAGGCGCGCCAGGAGGACACCCTCCGCACCGCCGACCGCGTCGACCCCGACGTCGACCACCGCGCCGACGACTACCGGCCGGGCGCCACCAGCTAGTCGCCCGCTAGCCCTTCCGGGCAGCCAGCACGCAGAACTCGTTGCCGGACGGATCGGCGAAGTGGCGCCACGGCAGGTCTCCCCACGCGAAGTGGAGCTCGCGCCCGCCCCGGTCCTCGATCCCGCTCGCGACCGCCTCGGCGTCGTCGTCCGACTCCAGCCGGAGGTCGAGGTGGGTCGGGTTCTTGGCGTCCGTCTTCGGCTGCTCCTCCGGCACCAGCGCGAGCACCGGCCCGCGGCCGGACGGGTGCCGGAGACCGTGCACGTCGCTGCCCGCGACCGGCGTCCAGCTGGTCAGCCACTCCCAGAAGGCCAGGTCCCGCGCGGGGTCGGCAGACTCCAGCCGCAGCGCCGTGAGCTCCCCGTCCCGGACGTCGAGGTGGAGCCGCGGGGTCCCGGTCGGCTCGTCCGGCACCCGCTGGAAGCACAGGTCCAGCTCGGGTCCGCCGGGCACCGCGAGGCGAGTCTCGAACCCGGCCTCCTCGTCGGTCAGCGTCTCGGTGCCGAGCTCGGCCTCCCAGGCCCGGCCGGTGGTCTGCGGATCGGTGGCGTCGAAGACGACGTTCTCGAAGTACACGACCCCACCCTAGGACGCTCGGCGCGGACCGACCCGGAGGGCACGGCGCGGGCACTAGCCTCGGGCCCATGAGCCAGGTGCCCGCCGCGACCCGCACCCTGCGGGTCCTCCGGTTCCTGGCCAGCCAGCCCGACCCGG
The DNA here is from genome assembly GCF_014138045.1 of Nocardioides ginsengisegetis. NCBI lineage: Bacteria > Bacillati > Actinomycetota > Actinomycetes > Propionibacteriales > Nocardioidaceae > Nocardioides > Nocardioides ginsengisegetis. Next base: position 337,806 of record NZ_JACGXA010000003.1, on the reverse strand, counting down.
TGCCGCTGGACCGGATCATGCGGGCCTGCGACCTGCCGCGCTCCACGGCGTACCACCTGCTGCGCGCCATGGTGGAGGAGGGCTTCGTCGTGCACCTGGTCGAGGAGCACCGCTACGGCCTCGGGCTCGCGGCCTTCGAGGTGGGGAGCGGCTACGCCCGGCAGGAGCCGCTCCAGCGGATCGCCCGCCGGCCGCTCGCCGACCTCGTCGACCGGGTCCACCAGTCCGCGCACCTCGCGGTGCTGCACGGTCGCGACGTCCTCTACGTCCTGGAGGAGCGGGCGCCCGGACGGCCGCCGCTCGTCACCGACGTGGGGGTCCGGCTGCCGGCCCAGCTCACGGCCAGCGGCCGGGCGATCCTGGCCGCGCTGCCCGCCCCGCAGGTGCGGGCTCTCTACTCCTCGCCGCGGGACTTCGTGGACCGGCACGGGCTCGGCCCCCGCACGCTCAGCGGCCTGCGCACGCTGCTGTCGGAGACCCGGCAGCGCGGCTACGCGACCGAGGACGGCGAGGTCACGCCGGGTCTCGCCAGCGTCGCCGCAGCGGTGCTCGACCACAACGGGCATCCCGTCGCCGGGGTCGCGGTGACCTACCCCGTCGACGCCATCACCGACCCCGAGCCGGCCCGGATCGTCGAGCACGTGCGGCGCACGGCCGCCGGCCTCACCCGCCGGATCGGGGGGACGCCGGACTGACCGGCGCGTCACCGCCGAGCCGGAAGCCCGCCCACAGGCGTCCGCCGGCCAGGTCGAGGACCTCGTCGGCCACGACGACCAGCGGACCCGGGTCGCCGTCCAGTGCCGCCCGCAGTGCGGCCAGCAGCCGCGGGGCGTACGTCGATCCCGCGACGGCATCGTGCGCCTCGAGCTCGCGGACCAGCCACTTGCCGGTGCCCGACCAACGGCCCTCGACCGCCAGCAGCAGCTCGGTCGCCTCGCGCCACACCTCCACCGCCACCGCGGCCATGATCGCGGGCGGGCCGCCGCCGACGAGGTCGTCGAGCAGGTCGGTGAGCCCATAGCGCGCCAGCTCGAGCGCGGACCCCTCCAGCGCGGGCGGCCCGGCCGCGACCGCGGCGGTGCACTCCGCGACCAGGGCCGCCCCCGACCCGTCGACGTCCAGGAGCATCTCGCCGCCGGAGACGAGCCGCGCCATGGTCGGCCGGCGCCGGTCGCGGTCCTTGGCGACGTAGTGCCGGACCGAGTCGGCGGTGTGCACGAACAGCTCGACCGGCCACCCGTCGTACTGCAGGGACTCGCGGTGGGCACCGCCCGACGCCTGCAGGACGGTGATGTCCAGGTCCGACGTCGACGTCGCGCCGCCCAGCACGACGCTGCCGGACAACCAGGCCGCGGTCGCGTCGGGGAAGCGCTCGGCGACCAGGCGGCGTGCGGACTCGAGGGCGTGCTCGCGGGACGTCACCGGAGCAACCTAGACAGCGCCTGCGACGCGTGCCACCTTCGCGAGGGTGACGTCGCGGTCCCCCGCTCGTTGAACGGTCCACGCAGCTCAGCGGGAAGGAACCACCGTGCGCCGAAACTCCCCCCAGCACCCCGATCGACGGCCCGTGCGCCGACTCGTCTGGTCGGGCACCCTCGCCGCCGTCCTGGTGGCGTCGGCCGTCGCGATCCCCTCCTACGGGAGCCGCGGCGGGACCCTCCTCGCGAAGTACGACGCGACCAAGGCGGCCGTGCTCGAGGCGCTGCCGCACACCGACCCGCCGGGGGCCGCGCCGCACAACCACAACGATCCCGCCACCAAGAACTCCCTCTCCCGGGCGAGCGACACGGGTCCGGAGACCCAGGACCCGACGACCGCCGCGGAGAAGAAGGCCAACGCGGCCTACGTCGCGGCCGAGCGGCAGACCGCCGACCCGCGGCTGACGACCACGCCGGTCATGGCGCCGCGCGCCCTCCACCCGGAGACGCGCTACGCGATGGCCAACGGCTGCTACAGCCTCACCCCCGACAGCGAGCCGCTCTTCTTCAAGCCGACGAAGCTCGGCACCTACCTCCTCTACGACAAGGCCCGGAAGTTCGTCAGCGCCGCCGGCGGCAAGGCCGACGCGCCCAGCACGGACACCGAGTGGAAGGCCGTCCAGCACGGTGACCGGATCACCTTCACCAGCGGCAAGACCGCGCTGAAGCAGGGCGGCACGTCCGACTTCCTGCTGACCCGCACCACCGGCTGCACGGCCTACCCCGAGGCCCAGATCGACATCGACGGCGACCCGACCGCGGGCGTCACGCCGTACCAGGAGGTGCGGGGGTACGTCGACGCGCACACCCACGGCATGGCCTTCGAGTTCCTCGGCGGCGACGTCCACTGCGGCAAGCCCTGGGACAAGTACGGCGCGCCGTACGCCCTGGTCGACTGCCCGGACCACACCTACACCGGCGGCTACGGCTCGGTGCTCGAGGCGGCCCTGTCCGGCCGCCCCAGCCACGACCCGGTCGGCTGGCCGACGTTCAAGGACTGGCCGGCGCCGGAGTCGCTGACCCACGAGGGCACCTACTACCGCTGGCTGGAGCGCTCGTGGCGCGGCGGCCAGCGCATCTTCGTCAACCTGCTGGTCGAGAACAACCAGCTGTGCCAGATCTACCCGATCAAGCACAACTCCTGCGACGACATGGACTCCATCCGCCTCCAGGCGAAGGACATGTACAAGATGCAGGACTACATCGACGCCCAGTTCGGTGGCCCCGGCAAGGGCTTCTACCGGATCGTCACCAACCCCTTCCAGGCCCGCAAGGTCATCAACGCCGGGAAGATGGCGGTGATCATGGGCATCGAGACGAGCCGCCCGTTCGGCTGCACCTACAAGCACCTGCCCGGTGGCGACGTCCCGGCCTGCGACATCGCCTCGATCGACAAGCAGCTCGACCAGGTCCGCGCGATGGGCGTGCGCCAGATGGAGCTGGTCAACAAGTTCGACAACGCGCTGTCCGGCATCGCCGGCGACAACGGCGAGGTCGGCGCGGTCGTGAACTCCGCCAACTTCATGGAGACCGGCTCCTACTGGGACATGCAGCACTGCGAGCCCGCCGACCCCGAGGCCCACGACCACAACCAGGTCGCCGCGCCGGACATCTCGGCCGGCCAGCAGGACGCGCTGTTCGGAGCCGTGGGCGAGCTGTTCGGGTCGCTCAACCTGGGCGCGCTGCCGATCTACCCGCCGCCGGACCACTGCAACAGCCGCGGCCTGACCACGCTCGGCGAGCACACCATCAAGGCCCTCGCCCAGCGCCACATGATCTTCGACCCCGACCACATGAGCGTGAAGGCCCGCAACTCGGCGCTCGACGAGATCGAGGCCATGAAGTACCCCGGCATCGTGTCGTCGCACTCCTGGTCCACCCCGGACGCCTACCCGCGGATCTACAGGGCGGGCGGCTTCATCACGCCGTACGCCGGCGACTCCACCGGCTTCGTGGCCAAGTGGCGCGAGCACGTCGGCTGGGCGGACCACCGCTACTACTGGGGCATCGGCTACGGCGCGGACATGAACGGCCTCGGCGCACAGGGCGACCCGCGCGGCACCGACGTCGCCGACCCGGTCACCTACCCCTTCACCGGCATGGGCGGCGTGACCGTCCGGCAGCAGCACGCCGGCAAGCGGGTCTACGACATCAACGCCGACGGCGTCGCGCAGTACGGCCTCTACCCCGACTGGATCCAGGACCTGACCAAGGTCGCCGGCACCAGCAAGCCGGGTGACGGCGCGGCCATCCTCGAGGACATGTCCCGCGGCGCCGAGGCCTACCTGCAGATGTGGGAGCGGGCCACGGGCATCGCCCCGGACTCCTGCCGCAACCCCGAGCTGCGGCAGCCGGTGCGCGTCGTCGAGGGCCGCATCCACGACGGCATGTCGACCCGGGCCGTCATGGAGACCGTCGGCCAGCCCTACACCCGGCTCGGCGACCACTACACGTTCTGCGCCCGGACCGGCCAGGACGACGACGTACGCATGCAGGTGACGTTCGACCGGGCGGGTGAGGTGACCGCGTTGCGGCGGGTGGGCTGACCACACCCCATCGGGTGAGAGCGGAGGGGTCCGCCTGCCTCACCTTTGTGCACTGCACGTTTCTGCACGCCAGTTCCTCTTGTGGCGGGGGTGAGGTCCGGATGGAATCCGCTCACCCCCCAGTCGGACCGCAACATCTCCGGCGCCCCCACCACACCCCCAGGGAGCTCGTGCATGAAGCCCACGCTGGCTTCTGCCCTCGCCCTCGGCTGCGTCTCCGCAGCCCTGGTCGCGACGGCAGGCAATTCTCAGGCAGCCGACACCACCCACGACGTCCGCGGCGACAGCATCGCCTCGGCCCGCAGCAACGCCGAGCAGCACGCCGGCGTCGGCCGCGGCCAGGACCTCCGGGTCAAGGACACCGTCCTCGACAAGGACGGCGGCAGCCACGTCCGCTTCACCCGCACCTTCCGCGGCCTGGAGGTCGTCGGCGGCGACTTCGTCGTCCACCAGGCGCAGGGCGGCCGCTTCGAGTCGGTCAGCGGCTCGAAGCTCACGCAGGGGCTCCACCTCGCGACCACGCCGACCGTCTCGGCCCAGCGCGCCGCGACGAAGGCGGCCCACGCGGTCGACTTCGCCGGCCGCAAGTCCAGCCCGGAGCTGGTCGTCCTCGCGGCGCACCGCGCCCCGGCGCTGGCCTGGCGCGTCGACGTCACCGGCCGCAACGCCGACGGCTCCCCCGCCGGCGAGTACGTCTTCGTCGACGCCCGCAAGGGCGGCGTCCTGGCGAGCTGGCCCTCGGTCCTCGAGGACACCGGCACCGGCACCGGCCTCTTCACCGGCACCGTTCCGCTGGAGACGACCCTCACGGGCGGCCAGTACACGATGGTCGACGCCAGCCGCGGCGGCAACGCGACGTACAACGGCCCCTACGGCACCAGCACCCCGCTGTTCACCGACGCCGACAACGTGTGGGGCAACGGCTCCACGAGCAACGCCCAGACCGCCGGCGTGGACGCGCACTACGGCATCGCGAAGACGTGGGACTTCTACAAGAACACGTACGGCCGGAACGGCATCGCCAACGACGGCAAGGGCGCACGCTCCTTCGTCCACGACGGCGCCTACGTCAACGCGTCGTGGAGCGACTCGTGCTTCTGCATGCGCTACGGCGACGGCGACGCCACCACCTACCCGCTGGTCGCGCTGGACGTGGCCGGCCACGAGATGAGCCACGGCGTCACCAGCCGCACCGCCGGCCTGACCTACCGCGGTGAGTCGGGCGGCCTGAACGAGGCCAACTCCGACATCTTCGGCACGATGGTCGAGTGGTACGCCAACATGGCCGGGGACACCCCCGACTACGTCATCGGCGAGCAGATCTACCGCGCCTACAACCCGGCGACCAACTACATCCGCCGGATGGACAAGCCGTCGATGGACGGTGGCAGCCAGGACTGCTGGAGCACCGCGACCAAGCGCGTCGACGTGCACTACTCCTCGGGTCCCGCCAACCACTACTTCTACCTGCTGTCCGAGGGCAGCGGCGCGAAGACGATCAACGGCATCGCCTACAACAGCCCGACGTGCAACGGCTCCACGATCACCGGCATCGGCCGCGACGCCGCCGCCAAGATCTGGTACCGCGCCCTGACGGTCTACATGACCTCGAGCACCAACTACGCCGGTGCCCGCGTCGCGAACGTCAACGCGGCCACCGACCTGTACGGCGCCACCTCGACCCAGGTCGCGGCGGTCAAGGCTGCCTGGTCGGCGGTCTCGGTCAACTGATCCACCCCAGCACCGCTGACGGCGGCCGGTCCTCGGGGACCGGCCGCCGTCGGCGTTCCCGGGTGACGAACGCGGCGTGCCACGCGAAGTTACCTGCCGGTAGGATCTGTCTCACAGAGGTCCACCGCTGACGCAGAACCTGTGGCAGCCCTAGGCTCGCGACACGCGTGCCGGACCGGCGTGCCCGCCCCGACGAGGAGCAGTAGTCCCATGCAGATCTTCGCCATTGTCGTCTCCCTCGCGATCGCCGTCGTCGGCATCGTCTTCTTCGTGCGGGCGATCCGCTCGATGATCGGGGTCATCAAGGTCGGGCAGCCGGCCTCGCGCAGCGACAACCCCGGCAAGCGCACCGTGACCTTGCTGAAGGAGTCGTTGCTCCACACCCGGATGCTCCAGTGGCACTGGGTCGGCGCGGGCCACTGGTTCATCTTCATCGGCTTCGGGCTGCTGTTCTTCACCCTGGTCACGGCCTTCGGCCAGCTCTTCCACGCCGAGTTCGCGCTGCCGCTGATCGGCCACTTCTTCCTCTGGGAGTGGCTCACCGAGTTCGTGACGCTCGTGATGATCGTGGCGATCTGCGCGTTCATCGGCTACCGCGTCTCCCGGCCCAAGGAGCGCACCCGCGGCACCGACGGCCGGTTCTACGGCTCGACCATGTGGCAGGCCTACTTCGTCGAGTCGGTCATCCTCGGTGTCGGCCTCTGCATCGTCACCCTGCGCGGCCTGGAGTACGCCCTCGAGAGCGACTCGACGGCGTTCCACTACCCGCTGACGTTCTGGCTGGGCGAGGCGTTCTCCGGCATGTCCGAGGGCTCGCTGAAGAACGCGATCTACTTCGTGTCGATGCTGAAGATCCTCATCTCCTTCATCTGGATGATCACGATCTCGGTCAACCTCACGATGGGTGTCGCCTGGCACCGCTTCCTGGCCTTCTTCAACATCTGGTTCAAGCGCGAGTCCGCGGGCCGCGACACCGACGGCGCGACCACCGCGCTGGGTGGCCTCAAGCCGCTGACCTCGGCCGGCAAGGCGATCACCCTCGACGACATCGACGATCTCGACGAGGACTCCGTGCTCGGCGTCGGCTCCGTCGAGGACTTCAGCTGGAAGGGCATCCTCGACTTCACCTCGTGCACCGAGTGCGGCCGCTGCCAGTCGCAGTGCCCGGCCTGGAACACCGAGAAGCCGCTCTCCCCCAAGCTCCTCATCACCGCGCTGCGCGACCACGCCTACGCGAAGGCGCCGTACCTCCAGGCCGACGAGGACGCGCGCCCCGCGCTCCTCGAGGGCAACGACACCCTGACCCAGGAGGTCGAGCGGCCGCTCATCGGTGACGAGTCGATGTACGGCGTGATCGACCCCGACGTGCTGTGGTCCTGCACCTCGTGCGGCGCCTGCGTCCAGCAGTGCCCCGTCGACATCGAGCACGTCGACCACATCGTCGACATGCGCCGCTACGCGATCCTGGTCGAGTCCAACTTCCCCGCCGAGCTCAACGGCCTCTTCAAGGGCCTGGAGAACAAGGGCAACCCGTGGAACATGTCGCCCTCGGCGCGCATGGACTGGGCCAAGGGCCTCGACTTCGAGGTGAAGGTCGTCGGCGAGACCATCGAGTCGCTGGACGAGGTCGACTGGCTGTTCTGGGTCGGCTGCGCCGGCGCCTACGAGGACCGGGCGAAGAAGACCACGCGCGCGGTGGCCGAGCTGCTCGACATCGCAGGCGTCTCCTTCGGCGTCCTGGGCAACGGCGAGACCTGCACCGGCGACCCGGCCCGCCGCGCCGGCAACGAGTTCGTCTTCCAGGGCCTGGCCCAGCAGAACGTCGAGACGTTCAAGGAGTACAAGGTCAAGAAGGTCGTCTCGACCTGCGCCCACTGCTTCAACACGCTCAAGAACGAGTACAAGGAGTTCGGGGTCGAGCTCGAGGTCGTGCACCACACGCAGCTGCTCAACCGGCTCGTGCGCGAGGGCAAGCTGACCCCGGTCACCAGCGGTGAGGGCGCCCACAAGCGCTCGATCACCTACCACGACCCCTGCTACATCGGCCGCCACAACGGCGTCTACACCCCGCCGCGCGAGCTGCTCCAGGTCCTGCCCGGCGCCGAGTTCGTCGAGATGGAGCGCAACTCCGAGAAGTCCTTCTGCTGCGGCGCCGGTGGTGCCCGCATGTGGATGGAGGAGAACATCGGCGAGCGGATCAACGTCAACCGCACCGTCGAGGCCGTCGGCACCGGCGCCGACCAGATCGCCGTGGGCTGCCCGTTCTGCCGCGTGATGCTCTCCGACGGCCTGACCGCCCAGCAGGCCAAGGGCGAGGCCCGCGAGGAGGTCGAGGTCCTCGACGTCGCGCAGATGCTGCTCGCCTCGGTCAAGGGCGAGGTCGCCACCAAGGCCAAGCCCGGCGAGGCCCCGGCCCCGGCCGCGAAGAAGGCCGAGCCCGAGGCAGGCGACGCGACCCAGACCGAGGAGACCGTCACCGAGACCGCGGACGCGGGACCCGCGGCCAAGGCCAGCGGCGGCTCGTCGCTCTTCGACACCCCCGCCGAGGACGCCACGGAGGCGCCGGCCGAGGACAAGCCGGCCACCGCCGATGCGGAGAAGCCCGTCACGGAGGAGGCGAAGGCGGCCAAGCCCGCATCGTCCGGCGGCTCGCTGTTCGACCTCGACACCCCGGACGCCCCCGAGACCCCGGAGGCCGAGCCCGCGACCCCGGAGCCCGCGGCTGCCGAGACCGAGGCTGCGGAGACCGAGGCTGCACCGAAGGCGAAGCCGGCCGCCGAGGCGGCCCTGGGCTCCGGGTCGCTCTTCGACCTCGACGCCCCCGCCGAGGAGCCGGCCGCGAGCGAGGCCAAGGCCGCGCCGGAGGCCGAGGCAGAGCCCGAGCCTGAGCCTGAAGCCGAGGCTGAGGCAGCCGCCGAGCCCGAGCCCGAGGTGAGCGAGGAGCCGGAGCCTGCCGCCACGTCCAGCACCCCGGCCGCCGCACCCGCGACCGAGATCCCGGAGGGTGGCTCGCTGTTCGACCTCGAGGCCCCCGAGCCCGCGCCGGCGCCTGCGAAGCCGGAGCCGACCGAGGCGAAGGCCGAACCGGAGCCCGAGCCGGAGCCCGAGGCGAAGGCCGAACCGGAGCCCGAGCCGGAGCCCGAGGCGACGGAGGAGCCCGAGCCGGAGCCCGAGCCCGAGCCGGAGCCCGCGGCGACGGAGGAGCCGAAGGCTCCCGCCGCGCCCGCCGCGCCGGCCGCGACGCCGTCCAGCGAGATCCCCGAGGGCGGTTCGCTGTTCGACATCGAGGCGCCCGAGCCCGCCGCCGCCCCGACCAGGGCCGAGCCCGTCGAGGCCCAGCCCGAGCCGGAGGCCGCTGCGGAGCCCGAGCCGGAGCCGGAGCCGGAGGCAACCGAGGAGCCCGAGCCCGAGGGCGACCTCAGCCCCGGCGCCGCGATCAGCGCCGCCGCGACCGCCGCCGCCAGCGGCGCGAGCGAGGACGCCGAGCCCGAGCCCGAGCCGGAGCCCGAGGCATCCGCGGAGCCGGAGCCCGAGCCCGAAGCAGCAGTGGAGCCCGAGGCCGAGCCGGAGAAGCCGAAGCCGGCCAGCAGCGGTGAGGCCCACCAGCCGAAGACCGACGTGGCCATCGACGAGGCCGGATCGCTCTTCGACCTCTGAGAGCCGCAGGACCGTCACCGTGGCGGATCCGGCGCACCTGGTGCGCCGGATCCGCCACGCTGCATATCCGGGGCAGGCATAGCGTGGCGGCGACAGGAGGGCCATGGACGTCCAGACGTACGTCGACGCTCGGCACGCGATGCTCGTGCGCACCGCCGTGCTGATGGGCCGCTCCAACGCCCGCGCGCACGCCCTCGTGGCCGACGCCCTCGACCACAGCGCCCGCCAGGTCGCGCGTCTCGACGACCCCGACCCGGTGGTGCTGCAGGCCCTCGTCGGCCGGGTCCGCGCCGACCGGGAGGTCGACCCGGGCGACGCCGCGGTCGTGGACACCCTCGACGCCTACCGGATCGTCTCGGACGAGTCGCTCGCGGCACGCGAGGCGGTGGCCGCACTCCCGGCCGGTCTGCGCGACGCAGCGGTCCTCCTCTACTTCGCGCGGCTCCGGGCGCGTGACGCTGCGGCCGCGCTGTCCGTGCGCTCTCGCGAGGTGCCGGGCCTGGCCCGCGGCGTCCTGGGCGCCCTGCCCGCGGCCGACAGCGACGAGGCCGCCCAGGTGCTCGGCCTCGCCGGCGAGACCATCGCGGTCGACCCCCCACGACCCGTGGCCGCCGCGCCGGCGCGACGTCTCCGCGGCGTGGTCGTCGCGGCGGCTGCACTCGCGGTGGTAGCCGGGCTCACGGCGCTGCTCCAGCCGGACGGTGCCCCGGCCAGGTCACTGCCGCCCGACCCGCCGGAGAAGCTGGGCGCCGACCAGGTCCCCTCGGTGTTCGCCCTGTCGACCGACGAGGCGGAGTCGATGCTCGAGGCACGGGGGCTCAGGGTGCGGCTCGCCGACTCCCCCGCCTGCGAGCCGGCCGACCGGGTCCTCGGCACCGACCCGACGACCGGCACCGTCGTCGAGCGCGACGACGTGGTGACCCTGTTGACCGCGTCCCCCTCGGGCCCCGCGTGCGAGGTCCACTTCGGCGAGCGCACCCGGGCCTGGGAGTTCCTCGACTTCGCCGCCGGACGGGCCACCGCCCAGCCGGGCTTCGCCCCGACGGTCCGCGTCTTCCTCGACGGCGCGCCGGTCACGCGTCTGCGCGACCAGGAGGTCCTGTTCCGCCGGCCCGTGTGGGCAGCCGTCCTCGACCGGGTCACGGCCGCGACCCGACGGGTGGAGCTGGACGGCCGCGGCTACGCCGTGCCCCAGCTCACCGTGACGACCGGCGTCCCGCCGGCGAATGCGTGCGGGGTGCGACGGCCGGAGGTGGTGGGCCGACGACCCGCACTCGAGCTCGCCCTGGTGATGGCGACCGAGGCCGGGGGCTGCCCGTTCTCCGTCGACCTCTACACGCGCGGGGGCGCGATCGACGCGGTCGTCGTACGCAGCCCGGCGCCGCAGGGCGCGCGGGACGTCGCCCACCCCTGACGAGCGCCGTCAGCCGCCCATGTGGGGAGCCGTGTCGTCGTGCTCCACCTGGTCGGGCACGACGACCGGCTTGAGCCGCGCCCACGCCAGGAAGCCCACGCCGGTCGCGAGCAGGATCAGCCCGGCCCAGAGGTTGGCGTTGATGCCGCCGGTCTTGTCGGTCTCGGTGTCGCCGAAGATGCCCATGCCGAGCAGGATCACGCCGTAGATCGTGAGCAGCGAGCCGATGATGTTGCGGACGTCGAGCGCGCCCGCGGTCTTCTTGTCACTAGCCATGGGAGAGCCTCCTTCAGAACAGGGCGTTCAGGACGATGACCATGCCGAGGGCGAGGCCGGCGAGCGGGACGGTGCGACGGAACCACGGGTACGACGCCTCGTGCTCGTCCGTGCGCTGCTCGACCGGGGTCTCGGAGTAGACCAGGCCGACCAGCTCGGAGGCGGGCTTGGGCTGGGTCACCATCGAGACCGCGATGCTGAGCGCCACGTCGACGACGAAGGCGGTCGAGGCGGCGAGGAACGCCGCGCCCTGGCCGCTCACGGGGATCACGCCGGTCGACGCCGACCCGAAGGCGTCCTCGGACAGGAAGGCGATCGCCACCGCCGACAGCGTGCCGGACACGAGCCCGACCCAGCCGGCCGTGGAGGTCATCCGCTTCCAGAACATGCCGAGGATGAACGTCGCGAAGAGCGGGGCGTTGAAGAACCCGAACAGCGTCTGGAGGTAGGTCATGATGTTGGAGAAGCTCGCGGCCAGCGAGGCCGTGAAGATCGCGACCACCGTCGCCGCCACGGTCGCGTAGCGACCGATCCGCAGGTAGTAGCCGTCCTCGCGGCCCTTGACGACGTAGTCGCCCCACAGGTCGTAGCTGAAGACCGTGTTGAACGCCGAGATGTTGGCCGCCATGCCGGCCATGAAGGCCGCCAGCAGGCCGGTGATCGCCAGGCCGAGGAGACCGTTGGGCAGCACGTCGCGCATCAGGAAGAGCAGCGCGTCGTTGTAGGTGACGCCGTCCCCGGAGGACCCGCCGGGGACCGTGCCGCCGGCCTTGAGCTTGGCCATCTCCGAGACCAGGACGGCCGCGATCATGCCGGGCACGATCGTGATGAACGGGACGAACATCTTCGGGAAGGCGCCGATCACCGGGGTCTTGCGGGCCGAGGAGATCGAGTCGGAGGCCATCGCGCGCTGGACCTCGACGAAGTTGGTCGTCCAGTAGCCGAAGGACAGCACGAAGCCCAGGCCGAAGACGATGCCGATCACCGAGATGACCGGGGAGTCGAAGCCGGACAGGGCCTGGCCGGGCCAGGAGTTGAGCTGCTGGTCGACGGTGGCGCCACCCTTCTCGGGGGCCACCTTGTCCATGAGCCCGCTCCAGCCGCCGACCTTGTGCAGGCCGATGAACGTCAGCGGCGCCAGCGAGGCGACGATGACGAAGAACTGGAGCACCTCGTTGTAGATCGCGGCCTTGAGGCCGCCGAGGGTGATGTAGGAGAGCACGATCAGCGCCGCGACCAGCAGGGCGACCGGGAGCGGCCAGCCGAGCAGGGCGTGCACGATGCTGCCGAGCAGGTAGAGGTTCACGCCCGCGATCAGCAGCTGCGCCACGGCGAACGAGATCGAGTTGACCAGGTGGGCACCCGGGCCGAACCGGCGGAGCATGAACTCCGGCACCGACCGGACCTTCGAGCCGTAGTAGAACGGCATCATCACGACGCCGAGGAACAGCATCGCCGGGATCGCGCCGATCCAGAAGTAGTGGACCGTGGGCAGGCCGAACTCCGCGCCGTTGGCCGACATGCCCATGATCTCGACCGCGCCGAGGTTGGCGGAGATGAAGGCCAGGCCGGTCACCCAGGCGGGCAGCGAGCGCCCCGACAGGAAGAAGTCGAGGGAGTCCGAGACGCGGCGACTGGCCATCCAGCCGATGGCGAGCACGAACGCGAAGTAGATGAAGACGATGAGGTAGTCGACGGGACTCGCATCGATGAGCGTGTCGCTCGCGAGTGCCGTGATGCCCGAGAAAGCCATGTGCGGCCCTTCCAGAATCCGTGGTGACAGCCTGCCCACCGTAGACCCGCCCCGGCGGTGACGTCACCCCGCCAGCACGTGACGTCAAAGTTGACGTCAGAAATGCTTGACGTGACACCACAATGATGTCAGGATGATGCACATGGACATCACGCCGTACATCGACAGCCTCCGCCGGGACCTCGTCGCCGCCGCAGAGGCCGCCGGCCCGGAGACCCGCCAGGCCGCCGAGCGCCTCACCTTCGCCCTCGACCCGTCGGCCCGGCTGGCCCTGATGGAGGCCGTCTCCCAGGCGGCGGCCGAGATCACGGCCGAGATGCCGAGCGGCGGCGTCGACGTGCGGCTCAACGGCCGGGAGCTCGACTTCGTCGTGCAGAGCGCGCCGCTGGCCACCCCCGCCCCGCCGGCCCCGCCGGCGCCCCCCTCCGCCGAGGAGATGGAGGAGGAGGGCGGCGTCGCCCGGATCACCCTCCGGATGCCCGAGTCGGTCAAGACCAAGGCGGAGGAGCTCGCGGCCCGGTCCGGCCACTCCCTCAACACCTGGCTGGTCAACGTCGTCCGGGCCGCCACCCGCGAGGGCGCGATCAACGTCGACATCGACCTCTCGAGCATCCCGTTCTTCGGCGGCGGCAACGACCCGTTCTCCGGCAAGAACCGCGGCAACCGCCGCATGACCGGCTGGATCTGAGCCCGGACCACCCCAGCAAACCCACTCAAGCCCCCACTGGGGACCAGCCTCCAGGCTGGTCCCGCGGACGAGCACACCCAGGAGCAGACATGCCCGAGCACCACTTCGAGACCCTCCGCCCCACCGCCCTGTACGTCGAGGTCGGCAAGGGCACCGTGACGATCACCGCGACCGACACCACCGAGACCCTCGTCTCCGTCACCGGACGCGACGCCGACTCCGTCGAGGTCCGTCAGGACGGCGACGAGATCAGCGTCGTCGCCCCGCACCAGCGCACCGGCTTCCTGAGCGGCGACGCCCGGATCGACGTACGCGTCACGCTGCCCACCGACAGCGACCTGGCCGTCAAGACCGGGAGCGCGGACATCACCGTCGAGGGCCGGGTCGGCACCGCCCGGGTCAAGAGCGGCTCCGGCGAGGTGCAGCTCGACACCCTCGGTGGCCCCGCCACGGTCGAGACCGGCTCCGGCGACGTCCGTGTCTCCGAGGCGCTCGGCGAGCTGCGGGCCAAGAGCGGCTCCGGCGAGATCAGCGTCGGCCACGCCACGTCCGCCGTGTCGGTATCGACCGGCTCCGGCGACGTCGAGATCGGCACCGCCAACGGCCCGGCCGTCGTGAAGACCGGGTCCGGCGACCTCAAGATCGTCGACGCCCAGGACGACGTCACCCTCACCAGCGGCAGCGGCGACCTCCTGGTCGGCACCGCCCACCGGGGCCGCTTCACCGCCAAGGGCGCCTCCAGCGACGTCCACGTCGGCATCCCGGCCGGCGTCCCCGTCTGGACCGACATCTCCACCATCTCGGGGTCGATCCGCAGCAACCTGCGCGGGGCCGGGGAGCCCGCCGAGGGCGCCGACCACGTCGAGGTCCGCGCCAAGACCGTCAGCGGCGACATCGTCCTGACCGAGGTCTGACCCACCCGTCCACGCCCACCACCACCCAGTGAACCCAGGAGACCGCCATGAACGACACCCACCTCCTCATCGAGACCGAGGCTCGCCACCAGATCGCCGAGCGGGTCGCCCGCGCCGCGGGCCCGCGCGTCCCGTCCGTCGCCCCGCGCCACAAGGTCGCCCAGCGGCTGCGCCGGTTCGCCGACCGCATCGACAACTGAACACCGCACCCCCGCCACCGGGTCGTGCTGCTGGGAGTGCGCCAGGGCGCACCGTCAGCAGCACGACCCGTTGGCGTCAGATGGTGGTGCGGTGGAAGTTCTGGAACGAGCGCGACGGCGTCGGGCCACGCTGGCCCTGGTAGCGCGAGCCGTACTTCGCCGAGCCGTAGGGGTGCTCGCTCGGCGAGGTGAGCTGGAAGAAGCAGAACTGGCCGATCTTCATCCCCGGGTAGAGCTTGATCGGCAGCGTCGCCACGTTGGCCAGCTCGAGCGTCACGTGGCCGGAGAAGCCGGGGTCCACGAAGCCGGCGGTGGCGTGGGTGAGCAGGCCGAGGCGCCCCAGTGACGACTTGCCCTCGACCCGGGCGGCGATGTCGGCGGGCAGCGTCACGACCTCGTACGTCGATCCCAGCACGAACTCGCCCGGGTGCAGGATGAACGGCTCGTCACCCTCCGGCTCGACCTCGCGCGTCAGGTCGGACTGGTCGACCGCGGGGTCGATGTGCGGGTAGCGGTGGTTCTCGAAGACGCGGAAGAACCGGTCGAGCCGGACGTCGATCGACGACGGCTGCAGCATGTCGGGTTCCCACGGGTCCATCGCGATCCGTCCGGCGTCGATCTGGGCCAGGATGTCGCGGTCTGACAGCAGCACGGTCGCACCCTAGCCGACCCCCTCGGTGCCCGAGCCCGCCGAGACCCGAGAATGAACAGCATGTCGACCGCTCCCTCGTTTCACCGCTACGTCGCCCTCGGCGACTCCTTCACCGAGGGCGTCGGTGACCCCGACCCGACGCGGCCCAACGGCCTGCGTGGCTGGGCCGACCGGGTGGCCGAGGTGCTCGCCGGACGGACGGACGACTTCGGCTACGCCAACCTCGCGATCCGGGGCCGCAAGCTGGACGGGATCCTGGCCGAGCAGCTCGAGCCGGCCCTCGCCCTCGAGCCGGACCTGGTCACGATCTACGCCGGCGCCAACGACATCCTCCGGCCGCGGGTCGACATCGACGGGCTGGTCGACCGCTACGACGTCGCCCTCGGCCGGCTGGCCGCGACCGGCGCGCGGGTGCTCGTGTGGACCGCCTTCGACCCGGGCGGCTCGGCGATCTACCGGCCGATGCGCGGCCGGTTCGCGCTCTACAACGAGCTCGTCCGCGCCGCCGCCGACCGGCACGGCGCCGACATCGTCGACTTCTGGCGGCTGCGCGAGTACCGCGACTGGCGCTACTGGGACGCCGACCGCATGCACATGGGCCCGGCCGGCCACCAGCGGATGGCGACGGAGGTGCTCGACGTCCTCGGCCTCGAGCACGCCCTCGAGGCGCACCCGCTCGCGGAGGTCGTCGTACCGCCCCGCGGCGAGCAGCTGCGCGAGCACGTGACCTGGGTCCGCGAGTCGGCCGCACCCTGGGTGCACCGCCGCCTCACCGGGCGCTCCTCGGGCGACCGGGTCAGCCCGCGCTACCCCGTCCTGGGCCGTCCCACCCTCGACTGAGACGCGCCTCAGGTGGGGTAGCATCCTCCCGCCGGTCCCGACCGGCGTGCGGATGTAGCTCAGTTGGTAGAGCGCGACCTTCCCAAGGTCGATGTCGCGAGTTCGAGTCTCGTCATCCGCTCCAGTCCCTCCCCCCACCAATGTCGCGCTCCAGAGCGCGACGCTCCCCCGAACGTCGATGTCGCGAGTTCGAGTCTCGTCATCCGCTCCAGTCCCTCCCCCCACCAATGTCGCGCTCCAGAGCGCGACGCTCCCCCGAACGTCGATGTCGCGAGTTCGAGTCTCGTCATCCGCTCCGCACCGAAGCCGCGAGCCCGATGGGTCCGCGGCTTCGCTCATTCCAGCCCCCCACGCCTGTGACTGGTGTTGCGCTTGACTACTCGTGAGGTCAGCGGGGACAGTGGGGAGGCTCCCTCCCCTTCCCCGGTCTCGAGGTTCGTCGCCATGCCCCGCCCCCGCACGATCGCGATCGGCGCGTTCGCCGTCCTGCTCGCCGCCACCCCCTTCATCCCGCGCGGCGGGGGTGACGAGGGCGCGCTGCGCCCCTCCGGGAAGCAGCAGTACGCCGCCCTGCCGGGCGAGGCGACCGGCTACGGCCCGCTGACCGCGGACCTGCGCGCCGAGGTGGACCGCGTCGTCGCCCAGGGCCGGACCCTGGGCCGCATCACCGGCAAGACCACCACCGACGCACTCGTGCGCGGGCTGGTGCGCTGCGCCGACTTCCAGGGCCAGACCTACTGCCTGCACTCGGGCTGGACCGAGAGCAGCCCGGCCACCGTGCAGGCCCGGATGGCCGTCGCGGCCCGCACCATCGCCGCCCGGCCCGCCGGGGGCTCCACCACCGGCGACCTGGACGTGCTGGCCACCCTGGACCGGGCCGCGGCGCTGTCGCCGTCCGCGCGGGCCGTCGCCGAGCGGCAGGAGCTCACCCAGGCCGCCCGTTCAGTGGCCAAGGTGTGGTTGCTCCGCCACGAGATCGAGGGCGTCCCGCTGCCCGCCGGCTTCCTGGCCCAGCACCCCGAGGCCCGCGCCGACGCGCCGGTCGCGGCGAAGGGCGCGTCGTCCTCGCCCAGCCCGAGCAAGTCACCGAGCCCCACCGCGAGCCCCAGCCCCTCGAAGCCGCAGCCCAAGACCCAGAAGGACTACCCCGCGCGCCGGGTCATCCTCGACACCAAGCAGACGGCCGAGCAGACCCGCACCTACTGGTGCGGCCCGACGTCGATGCAGATGATCACCTGGGGCTGGAAGGGCGTCGACAAGGGCCAGGCCTACTGGGCCGACCAGCTCAACACCACCAGCGGCGGCACCGCCATCAGCGACATGGTCCGCGTGGTCAACAACAGCACCGGCTGGGACCGCAAGGACCACGCCGGCCCCTACGTCGTGCTCGACATCGGCGACTGGACCTTCAACCAGTGGATGCTGTTGACCATGCGCCACATCGTCGACTACCACGCCCCGCTCGTGCTCCACCCGATCCTGCTGAAGAAGTACTACCCCTACCTCGACGACGACGCCTCCGGGCACTTCCAGGTGGGCCGCGGCTATGACAAGAAGGGCGACAAGCCCACGCTGATCAGCTACTTCGAGCCGTGGAACCAGCAGCGCTTCGACCCCTCCGAGCCCTACATCAACCGCGTCCAGTGGCGGACGGCGTACAAGAGCTACCGCGCCAACAAGGCCCACTTCCAGCACAACATCGGGGTCTGACGTGCGCCGGTACGCCGCCACCGCCGCCCTGCTCGCCGCGACCCTGGCCCTGGCCGGCTGCACCGCCGACGACAAGAAGCCGCTCGCCGGCAAGCCCGACGCGACCGCCTCGAGCGGCAGCCCGTCGAGCAGCCCGTCCACCTCGCCCGGCACCCCGCCCGCGACCCCCGCCCTGCCCGCCGGCGGGACGGCCGACGAGCCGGCGCTGGTCGTGGCCGACCGTGACCTGCTCGACTGGAGCCCGGTCGGCGGCTCCACCGAGGCCACCGTCACCACCAACGGCGACTGGACGCTGACCGTCAACAAGTCCGGCAGCCAGGCCGATCTGCAGGGCCCGAGCTCGGCGTCCGGCTCGGGCAGCAGCGGCGAGCGGGTCACCGACGCCTTCCTGGACGACCAGTGGGCGGTCGTCGTGTTCGAGGACACGAAGGAGACCGCGCCGAGCCGGGCGACGGTCACCGACCTTGCGACCGGCAAGACCTTCTCCATCGACGGCGACTCCCACGTCCCGACCACGGTCGGCGGCACCTGGACGATGGGCGAAGGGCACGTGCTGCACGCGACCGTGCACGGCCAGAGCTACTGCGTCGCGTCGGTCGACCTGGCCACCCGCAAGTCCACGCTCGGCTGGTGCGCCCCGAAGCGGCACGGCTTCAACGGCGCCCGGATCACCCCCGCCGGCGACTCGCTGCTCACCTTCGACGACAGCCACCCGTCCTGCCGGACCGTGGTGGCGCTGGACGGCACGACCACCACGCCGTTCGAGGGCGTCGAGGACTGCCACGGCTGGGACGGCCTGGTCACCGACGACGGCGCCGTCTGGTCGGTGGTGCCCAAGGAGAACAACGTCGAGACCGCCCGCTTCTTCGCGCGGTCCGGCGACGAGTACTACGACCTCGGACCGGGCACGTCCGGCAGCCTCGTGTGGTGCGCGGGATCGGCGTACTTCGCCCGCGACCCGCAGCAGGACGGCGACCCCGCCCGGCTCATGCGCTGGACGCCGGGTGCCGGCCTCGACGTGGTCTACGAGTCGAAGGGCGGCCAGGCGTTCGTCGCGGAGCCCCGCTGCGGCGGCGACACGATGACCGTCACCTCGCTCGCCCAGGGCGGCGACGAGCAGGTCAGCACCCCGCTGGGCTGAGCGAGGTTCGTCGGGCGGCCGACGAAATCTCCCCGTATTTCTGGCCGCAACGCCGTCACGTCCCCGCGACTCGACCGTTCCACCAGTGTCGGGACGTGGGGACCCGGCGACCGGACGCGAGGCGGTGGCGGCGCAGCGGTACGCCATCGCCTCGCCCCGGCTCGCTCCCGCCGCTGTCCTGCACGGACCTCGACGCGACGCCCGCCGTAGGCTGGCCGCGTGACTGCCGAGCCGGCCCCCTTCGAGGGCTTCCCCACCGCCGCACTCGACTTCTACGACGACCTCGAGGTCGACAACACCAAGTCGTTCTGGGAGAAGCACAAGCACGTCTACGCCGAGTCGGTGAAGGCGCCGATGACCGCCCTCTGCGCCGCCCTCGAGCCGGAGTTCGGTCCCGCGAAGGTGTTCCGCCCCTTCCGCGACGTCCGCTTCGCCAAGGACAAGACGCCCTACAAGACCGCCCAGGGCGCGTTCGTCGGCGCCGGCCCGGCGACCGGCTGGTACGTCGAGCTGTCGGCCCGCGGCCTGCGCGTCGGCGCCGGCTTCTACGAGGCCTCCGGCCCGCGCCTGGCCGCCATCCGTGAGGCGATGGCCGACGACAAGTCCGGACCCGTCCTCGAGAGGCTCGTCGCCCGGTACGCCGCCGACGGCTGGGAGGTCGGCGGTGAGCAGCTCAAGACCGCACCCCGCGGCTACGACGCCGACCACCCGCGCATCGACCTTCTGCGCCGCAAGCAGCTCTTCGTCGGCCGCCCCTACGGCTTCGAGAACCTCGACGACCCGGCCGTCGCCGACCGGGTCCGGGAGGACTGGCGCACCCTGCGCCCCCTCGTCGAGTGGGTCGCAGAGCACGCCGTCGAGTGAGAGCCCTCAGCTGAACCAGGCGTCGGCCGTGGCGAGCAGCGTCAGCTCGTCCATCGTCAGCGGCGGGTGGGTGAAGAGCGGCGGGGAGTTCTTCCCGTCGGCCGCGTTGTAGGACAGAGCTGCCACCTCGAACCCGTCACGCCACACCGTCGCGCCCTGGGCCTCCACGCCGTCGCCGAGGGTGGGCCCCCAGAGCAGCATCGGGTGACCGGCCTCGTCGGTGCTGCACGTGCCGCCGGTCGGGCCGACGCTCTGCTGGCAGGCCGCCTGTCCGTCGCCGGGGAAGCGCTCGATGACCACGGACGCGAGCGTGCCCTGCCAGGAGAAGTGGGCGATGAGCCGGTCGGCACTGCCGGCCGAGCCATAGGACGGGCCGGTCCGGATCGGGCCGGCTCCCTGCCGGCCGAGCTGCTCCTCGACCAGGACGGGCACCTGCTCGGGCGTCACGGTGACGTGGTCGGCGACGAACGGCGGCGGGTCCGACACCGTCGGGTCCGCGGGCGACGAGCTGGCCGTCCCCGTCGGCGATGCGGTCGGTGACGTCGTCGGGCTGGGGGCCGTCGGCGACGCCGACGGGCTCACGGTCGGGTCGCTGGCGACCGGTGTGCCGTCGCGGCCGGTCGCGTGGGGGATGAAGCTCGCCGCGGCGCCGACGACGCCGAACACGGCCACCGCGGCGAGCATCGAACCCGCCCGTCGACGGCGCTGCGCGCGCCGGCCTCGGGCGATGCCTCCGGAGACGAGCCGGTCGACGTCGGACGTCAGCCCGTTCGTCGCTCGGTCGAAGAGGTCTCGGGGATTCTGGTCAGTCATGCTGGGTCCTTCCGGGTGACGGAGAGTGACTCGTCGAGCAGAGGACGGACTCGCTCCAGCGCCCGCATGCTGCGGTTGCGCACCGCGCCCGGGGAGACCCCGAGCCGCTCCGCGACCTCGCCGACACTGAGGTCCTCGAGGTAGCGCAGCACCAGCACCGCACGGTCCAGCGGGGCCAACCCGGCCAGCGCACGCTGGAGGGCGAGCCGGAGGTCGCTGTCGGCGGACTCGTCAGGACCCGCGTGCTCGGGCAGCTCGGCCCAGGGCAGCTCACCGCTGCTCCGGCGTCGCCGCGCGCTCAGGAAGGTCCGCACGAGCGTGGTCTGGGCGTACGCCGCGGGGTTGTCGATCCGCGCACCGAGCTTGCGGTGCCACCGGACGTAGACCTTCGCCAGCGTCTCCTGCACGAGGTCCTCGGCCAGGTGCCGGTCCCCACACAGCAGCCACGCGCTGCGGTGGAGCTGAGGGGTCCGCGCTCGCGCGAACTCCTCGAATTCCCCGAGATGTCCTGTACTCAACTTGTCACTCCTGTGATGGCGTCACCCCTACGACGCTCTGCACCACTGGAGTGTCACACGACTACTCCTTCCGGTAGGTCGCCATCGCGCGCTCGGGCTCCCAGAACGCCCGCATCGAGGCGACCCGGCCGTCGTCGTGGACGGTGTAGACCATGACCAGGTCGGTGTCCACGCGGCCGCCGTCGGGGAAGGTCGTGGTGATGGTGCCGACGTTGGCGCAGGTGTCGCCGTTGGCGTGGGAGTCGTGGATCGTGAAGTGGAAGGTCCCGACCGGGGCGATGGCGGCGTTCCAGAACGCCGTGATCCCCTCGTGCCCGTGGTGGCCCTTGCCCTCCGGGTCGAACATCGACGGGCCGACCGGGTCCTCGAGCACCGCGTCCTCGGCATAGACCGTCAGCCACGCGGCCAGGTCTCCCCGGGCGACCGCGGCGTAGGAGCGCTGCGAGGCGCGCCGGGCGGGGTGGTCGCCGTCGGGGGCGTTCCAGGTGATGGCGTCGGACGTCGTCATGGGCGGCATCGTACGCCGCAAACTGGAACACGTTCTAGTGGCGGGGCTCACCCCGGGAGCCCACGAGCGGTCACGCGGCGTTCACCCGGCGCACGCCTGCGGGTGTCACGCTCGTGCCATGGCACGACGCAAGGCCTTCGTCCACATCGGTCTCCCCGGCACCGGCGGCGCCTTCCTGGGCGCCGAGCTGGCCCACCACGCCGACGAGCTCCGCGAGCAGGGTGTGTGCACCCCCTCCAGGTCCACCCACGAGATGTTCCGGGCCGCCCTCGAGATGCGCCGCGACCACAAGGTGTGGGGCTACCGCCGCCGCGACGTCGAGGGCGTCTGGGCGGGCATCTGCCGCCGGGCGTTCAAGGAGAAGGGCGCCGTCGTGGTCAGCCACGACCTCCTCGCGGCCTGCACGACTCCCCAGATCGCCCTCCTCCTCGACGGCCTGGCGGGCCTCGAGGTGCACGTCGTCGTGACGGCCCAGGACCCCGCGACCCAGGTCGTGACCGGCTGGGCCGACACGGTCGACACCGGCAGCGCGGCCAGCTTCGGCCGGTTCCGCCGCCGGATCATGGACCCGACCCGCGAGCACGAGCAGGCCCAGCAGTTCTGGGCGGCGCAGGCCCTCGACGAGGTCCTCGAGCGCTGGGGTGCCGCAGTCCGCGACCCGCGCCACGTCCACGTCGTACCCCTCCCCGCCGACACCGCCGACCCGCGCCCGGCCATCTGGCGGGCCGTCGGCGAGCTCGCGGGCTTCGACGCCGCCGCCCTGCCCCTCGTCGCGAGCGGACCCTCGATCACCCTCGACGGCGCCGGCACCTCGGTGCTGCGGGAGGTCAACGACGCGATCGACGGCCGGCTCGGCGCCCGCGACCGGGCCATGGTCAGCGAGTTCCTGCCCCGCGAGGCCGTGACGCCGGTGCGGGCGTCAGTCCCGGCCGACCTCTACGACGACCTCCTCGAGGTGGCCGAGCGCTGGACCAAGCAGATCGCCGACGGCGGGTACGACGTCCTCGGCGCGACCTCGGACCTGCTCCCCGAGCGCCCCGCCGACGACGCCCAGGTCCCCGACCACCACCCGGTCGAGGAGCGGCTCGCCCGCACGACCGACGCCCTGGCCGACGTGCTCGTCGAGGTGGCCCGGCTGCGCGAGCACGCCGCGGACCTCGAGGAGCGCAACGCCAAGCTCGAGAAGAAGAAGCGCAAGCTCAAGCGCCGGCTCGCCGACGCGACCCTCGGGCCGCTCGCGGAGTGACCCCGCCGCGACGGGGAGCCGTCAGTGCGGCTGCCAGGCGTCCTCGTCGGCGGTCCGCGACGTGACCGCCTTGGGCAGCTTGCCGTCGGCGAGCTGCTGGATCGAGACCTGCTCGAAGACGTCGCGCAGCGAGCGTCGCGCGGCGATCCAGACGTGCTGGAGCACCTCGGCGGACTCGTTGTAGCTGACCGCCTCGGGGCGCAGGCCGTAGACGGAGACCAGCGGGCCGTCGACGGCGCGGATCACGTCGGCGACCGACACCGTCTCGGGGCCCCGGCCCATGCGCCAGCCGCCCGACTGACCGCGCTGCGACATCACGATGCCGGCGCGGCGCAGGTCAGCGAGGATCGCCTGGAGGAAGCCGTGCGGGATCTCCTGGAGCCGGCCGAGCTCCTCGGCGCTGACCGCCCGCCCGTCCACTCGCGTCGCCATCTCGATCAGGGCACGCAGGGCGTAGTCGGACTTGGCGGAAACTCGCATGGGAGCAGTGTGTCAGATTTGTCGACTCAGGCAGTCGACCAACGCCGGTTCAGTGCCGGCTCACGACCGGAGTCCCACGCGGGAGGTAGCGGGTGGCGTCGGCGTCGACGGCCTGCTCAAGCTTGACGGCCCAGGCGATCCACAGCACCCACAGCGTGAAGACGACCGACGCCAGCAACGCCACGGTGATCCCCGAGGCGCCGAGGGAGTCGGCGAGGGTCTTGAGGTTGGTCAGCACGATGACCCCGCCGGCGGCGACACCGAGGATGCGCGGGCGGAGGTGGCGTACGACGAGCGCCGCCAGCGGAGCCGCCACCACGCCACCGACGAGCAGCGCGCCCGCGAATGCCCAGCTGACACCGGCACTGCCCAGCCCGAGCAGGAAGCCGAGCGACCCCCCGATCGAGACGACGAACTCCGCGGTGTCGACCGAGCCGACCACCTTGCGGGGCTCGAGCCGTCCCGAGGAGAGCAGGGAGGTGGTGCCGACCGGCCCCCAGCCGCCACCGCCGATCGCGTCGAGGGCACCGGCGAACAGCCCCATCGGGGCCAGGAACCAGGCCTCGGGCCGCGGGTTGAACCGCAGGCGCCGGGGCGCGGCCAGGAAGCGCCAGGTCACGTAGGCGCCCAGCGCGAGGAGGAGCGCCGCCACCACCGGCACGGCGGCCGCAGCGTCGAGGCGCACCAGCAGCGTCGCACCGAGGAAGGCGCCGACGAAGCCGGGCAGGGCGAGGATCCCGACCGTGCGCCAGTCGACGTTGCCGAAGGCGTGGTGGGAGGCGCCGGAGACCAGGGACGTCCCGATCTCGGAGAGGTGCACGGCCGCGGAGGCGGCGGCCGGACCGAGCCCCCCGGCAAGGAGCAGCGTCGAGGAGGTGACGCCGTACCCCATGCCGAGGGAGCCGTCGACCAGCTGCGCAAGCAGGCCGACGAGCGCGAGGACCAGCAGCTTGCGCATGCCGCCTCACCTCAATCCTTAATGTGACTGACTTACTAGACATTTTAGGACGCAATCCCCAGGCCCACAAGGGCGTAGTGGGTCCGAGGTCACGATCGGGCAAATGCCGGGTAATCCACGTCACCGCGCCTTGCACGGCCCGGGATGCCCTCCTACTATTTTGTTACCGGTCAGTAGTACACCGAGTTTGACCGCGTCCCCCCCACGGAAAAGGTGGATCAGTGAGCCACTACAAGAGCAACCTGCGCGACATCGAGTTCAACCTCTTCGAGGTGCTCGGTCGGGACGAGGTCCTGGGCACGGGTCCGTTCGCCGAGGTCGACAGCGACACCGCGCGATCGATCCTCAGCGAGGTCGACCGCCTCGCCCGCGAGGACCTGGCGGAGTCCTACGAGGACAGCGACCGCAACCCGCCGGTCTTCGACCCGCAGACCAACACCGCTCCCATCGGTGACTCGTTCAAGAAGTCCTACAAGGCCTGGATGGACGCCGAGTGGTGGCGCCTTCAGGTCTTCGAGGAGATCGGCGGCCAGGCGGCCCCCTCCTCGCTCGTCTGGGCCATGGGCGAGCTCGTGCTGGGCTCCAACGCCCCCATCTGGATGTACGCCGCGGGCCCCGCGTTCGCCAACGTCGTCTACCGCAACGGCAACGAGCGCGACAAGCTCATCGCCCAGCACATGGTGGACCGCCAGTGGGGCGCCACGATGGTGCTGACCGAGCCCGACGCCGGCTCCGACGTGGGCGCCGGCCGCACCAAGGCCACCCCCAACGACGACGGCTCGTGGAACATCGAGGGCGTCAAGCGCTTCATCACCTCGGGTGAGCACGACATGAGCGAGAACATCATGCACCTCGTCCTCGCGCGCCCCGTGGGCGTCGAGGGCGTGGGCGGCCCCGGCACCAAGGGCCTGAGCCTGTTCCTCGTGCCGAAGATCCACTTCGACCACGAGACCGGCGAGCTGACCGGCGAGCGCAACGGCGTCTACGTCACCAACGTCGAGCACAAGATGGGCATCAAGGTGTCCAACACGTGCGAGGTCACCTTCGGCGACTCCGCCGTCGGCGGCGGCGAGCCGGCCAAGGGCTGGCTGCTGGGCGAGGTGCACAACGGCATCGCGCAGATGTTCCAGGTCATCGAGAACGCCCGCATGATGGTCGGCACCAAGGCCATCGCGACCCTCTCGACCGGCTACCTCAACGCGCTGGAGTTCGCCAAGACCCGCCAGCAGGGTGCCGACCTGGCGCAGTCCGCCGACAAGACTGCGCCGCGCGTCACGATCACGCACCACCCCGACGTGCGTCGCTCCCTGATGACGCAGAAGTCGTTCGCCGAGGCCATGCGCGCCCTGGTGCTCTACACCGCGTCGTGGCAGGACAAGGTCATGCTGGCCGAGCACGCCGGCGAGGTCGACGAGCTCGCCAACGCGGTCAACGACCTGCTGCTCCCGATCGTCAAGGGCTACGGCTCGGAGCGGTCGTGGGTGCTGCTCGGCACCGAGTCGCTGCAGACCTTCGGCGGCTCCGGCTTCCTGCAGGAGTACCCCCTCGAGCAGTACGTCCGCGACGCCAAGATCGACACCCTCTACGAGGGCACGACCGCGATCCAGGGCCAGGACTTCTTCTTCCGCAAGATCGTCAAGGACCAGGGCAAGGCGCTGGGCCACATCGCGAAGGAGATCGAGTCCTTCATCGCCAGCGAGGCCGGCAACGGTCGCCTCAAGGTCGAGCGCGGTCTGCTCGCCAAGGCGCTCGAGGACGCCAACGCGCTGGTCGGCCACATGATCAACGACCTGATGTCGGCCGACGCGTCGGCCGAGGGCGGCGACCTGCGCAACATCTACAAGGTGGGCCTGAACACCAGCCGCCTGCTGATGGTGCTCGGCGACGTCGTCTGCGGCTGGCTGCTGCTGCGCCAGGCCGAGGTCGCGCTCGAGAAGCTGGGCGGGGAGCCGGGCAAGGACAAGGCCTTCTACGAGGGCAAGGTCGCGGCCGCGCAGTTCTTCGCCGCGCACAACCTGCCGAAGATCACCGCCGAGCTGGCCATCGCCGAGGCGACCGACCTCTCGCTGATGGACCTCGACGAGGACGCGTTCTGACGTCTGCTCGCTGATCCCACGACGACGGGAGCCACGCCGGTCCGACCGGGGTGGCTCCTGTCACGTTTTCCCCGGGTCCCCACCGGGTATCCCTTCGACAGGCGGTGCGGCGCCTCCCCCGTCGCCGTACCGCCCCCTATTCGCAACCGAAGGAGCACCCATGGGTATCGGAGCAGGCATCGTCCTCCTCGTCCTCGGACTCATCCTGGTCACCGGCTCGGTCGACCTCCCGGACGCGGTCGACGCCAACGTCGCCACGGACACGGTCGGCTGGATCTGCGTCGTCTGCGGCGTCCTGGCCCTCGTGCTGACGCTCGTGATCAACCAGCAGCGCTCGCGCACCACCCACGTGGAGGAGCGCCGCACCGAGGTGTGAGCGATCCCCGAACCGCCCCGTCCGCATGCTGCGGGCGGGGCGTTCCGCATTTCGACGCGGGACTAGCGTGCTCCCGTGCTCGACTCCGCCGCGGCCGGCCTGGCCACCGGCCTCTCCCTGATCGTTGCGATCGGCGCGCAGAACGCGTTCGTGCTGCGGCAGGGCCTGGCGCGCTCGCACGTCGGGATCGTCGTGCTCGTGTGCACGCTCTCCGACGTCGTCCTGATCGTCGCCGGCGTCGCCGGGATCGGGACGGTCGTGGAGGCCGCGCCCTGGGCGCTGGAGGTCGTGCGCTGGCTGGGCGTCGCGTTCCTCGGGTGGTACGGCGTCTCGTCGCTGCGCCGGGCACTACGGCCCGGGGCGCTGGCAGCGGCGGGCGGCAACGGCCTGACCCGCCGGGGTGCGCTCGGGCGCGCGGTGGCGCTCACCTGGCTGAACCCGCACGTCTACCTCGACACCGTGCTGCTGCTCGGGTCGATCGCGAACCAGCACGGCCACTCCGGCAGGTGGTGGTTCGCGGTCGGCGCGTGCGTGGCCAGCACGGCGTGGTTCGCGGGCCTGGGCCACGGGGCCCGGCTCGCGAGCCGGGTGCTGGCCCGGCCGCGGGCGTGGCAGGTGCTCGACGTCCTGATCGGACTCACCATGCTCGCCATCGCGGCCGGGCTCGCGCTCGGCTGAGTGCTGCTCGGGTCAGCGACCCCAGCGGGCGTTGCCGTCGGGGCGGCCGCCCTGACGACGGTCGCCGCCGCCCTGACCGCCACGGCGCGGGCCGCCCTGGGACTGGCCGCCGCGGGACGGGCCGCCACCCTGGCCGCGGTAGGGCTTGCGGGCCCCGCCGGACGGCGCGGAGGAGCGGGCCGGGGCCGGGCCGCCGCTCTCGGCGAGGGCCTCGGCGGTCAGCACGCGCGGGGCGGTGCGGATGTCGTGGTGCAGCACCTCGACGCCGGCGTTGTGCTGCAGGCGCACGACCTCGTTGACGAACTTCGGGGTGGTGATCGTGACGACGCAGCCGTCGTTGCCCGCGCGCGCCGTACGGCCCGAGCGGTGCAGGTAGGCCTTGGGGTCGCTCGCGGAGTCGAAGTGCACGACGAGGTCGACGTTGTCGACGTGGATGCCGCGGGCGGCGACGTCGGTGGCGACGACAGCCTGGGCCTGGCCCTTGGAGAAGCGGGCGAGGTTGCGCTCGCGGACCCGCTGGCTCAGGTTGCCGTGCAGGTCGACGGCGTCGACGCCGGTCTGGCCGAGCGCCTCGGCGAGCTCGACGGCACCGTCGCGGGTGCGCGTGAAGATGATCGTGCGGCCGTTGGCGGTGATCAGGCGCTGGACGGCGTCGACCTTCTCGCGGAAGCCGCCGACGACCAGCGTGTGGTGGGTCATGGTGGTGACCGCACCGGCGTTGGGGTCGAGCTGGTGGGTGCGGGGGTTGCGCAGGTGCTTGCGGACCAGGCGGTCGACGTCACCGTCGAGCGTGGCGCTGAGGAGCATCCGCTGGCTGCCCGCGGGGGTCTGGCCGAGCAGGGCGTCGACGGCCGGGAAGAAGCCGAGGTCGCAGAGGTGGTCGGCCTCGTCGAGGACGGTGACCTGGATGTCGGCGAGCTGGCAGTGGCCCTGCTCGATCAGGTCGGCGAGGCGGCCCGGGGTGGCGACGACGAGGTCGGCGCGGTTGCGCAGGGCGCGGACCTGGCGGTCGTACGGCGTCCCGCCGTAGACGTTGGTCATCCGCAGCTTGAGCGCGTCGGCCAGCGGCTGCAGGGAGCGGGCCACCTGCTGGGCGAGCTCGCGGGTCGGCACGATGACGACGGCGCGGGGGTGGTTCGGGCGGCTGCGCTCGCCGGCGAGGCGGGCCAGGATCGGCAGGCCGAAGGCCAGCGTCTTGCCCGAGCCGGTCTGGGCGCGGCCGAGCACGTCGTGGCCGGCCATCGCGTCGGGGAGGACGGCGGCCTGGACGGGGGTGGGGGTGGTGATGCCCTGCTTGGCCAGCGCGACGACGACTTCCTCGGGGAGGTTGCTGAAGACGGTGCTGGTGGGGGCGGTGCTGGGGGCGGGGGCGACGGGGGTCTGCTCGAGGGCAGGCGCGGACATGCGTGAACTTTCCGGATGCAGGATGCGTCACTGCGCGGAACCACGGGTGCGGATCCGGTGAGCCTGGCGAGACGCGGTCTCAAGGCACCCGATCCATTGGTCTCTGCGCGACTCGAAACGCGCACCACACCGGGTTACTTGGAGATGAGCGGCCCTGTCGAGAAGCGGGCCACTGGCTGCGCCCAGTCTAGGGAACCGGAGGCCCCATCCGTTAATCGTGTCCTGTCGATCGTGCCGGTCAGCTCGCCCCGCCGAGCGGCAGGGCGAGGACGGTGCTGCCGTCGGCCTCGATCCGGACCGGCACGCCCCAGTCCTGCTGGTGCATCCGGCACGCGGCACCCTCGCCGCCGTCGATGTCGCAGGACGCCGCACGGGCGGCGATGTGGAGCACCCCCTCCCCCACGGCCGGGTCGAGCACGAGCGTCCGGAACAGGTCGGTGCCGCGGCCCTCGCCCTCGCGGACGAGAGCCGCGGGGGTGGCCGAGACGAGCAGCTGCGAGGGCGGGCCGAAGCGGTCGTCGACCTTCTGGCCGGGCGGCGGCTCGAAAGCCACGACGAGCTGGAGGCCGGCGGCCACGGCGGTGACCGGGCGCTGCGTGGTGTGGGCGAAGCCGTCGGTGGTCGTGGCGGCGGCGCCGAGCGCGATCCGGGTGAGCCGGTGTGCGCCGGACTCCACGACGACGAGGTGCTCGCCCGCGACGTACGCCCCGCTGGGCTCGGTGAGGTCGGTGGCCAGGGTCGACATCGCGCCGGTCGCCGGGTCGAAACGGCGGACCGCACCGTTGTAGGTGTCGCAGACGGCGACGCTGCCGTCGGGCAGGACGGTCACGCCGAGCGGGTGCTGGAGCAGCGCCTGGTCGGCCGGGCCGTCGCGGAAGCCGAAGTCGAAGAGGCCGGAGCCGACGGCCGAGTGGACGCCGTCCACGTCGACCCAGCGCAGGCTGGACGTCTCGCTGTCGGCGAGCCACAGCCGGTCACCGGCCGCGGCGAGGCCGCTGGTCTGGGCGAACCACGCCTCGGCCGGCGGCCCGTCGAGGAGCCCCTCGTTGGTGGTCCCGGCGGCGACCTCGGTGCTGCCGGTCAGCGGGTCGAACGTCCAGAGCTGGTGGATGCCGGCCATCGCGACCCAGACCCGGTCGCCCCACCAGGCCACGTCCCACGGGGAGGACAGCCGGTCGGTGCCGTCGCCCTGCATCCACTGGGCGCCGTCGCCGGCGAGGACCCGCACCTCGCCCGACCCCAGGGCGATCCCCCGGAGCTGGTGGTGGACGGTGTCGGCCACCACGACGTCGTAGCCGACCTCGCCGGCCACGTGGTCGGGCAGCAGGCACAGCCCGTTGGGCTCGCGGAACCCGTCGAAGCGACGCACCACGTCCCCTGCGGCCGACAGCTCGACGACCTCGTCGTGCCCGGCGTCGGCGACGAGCACGCGACCGTCGGGCAGCGGCACGGCCTTCGCAGGGAAGCGGAGGTCGGTCGGCTCCACGACCGGGGCGACGTACGGCGAGTCGCCCGGCTGGAGCGTGCCGCGGGCTCGGTGGTCCTCGACGAGCTCGGCCAGGAGGGCGTCGACGGCGTGGGCGTGCCCCTCCCCGGCGTACTGCCCCACGACGTAGCCCTCCGGGTCGACCAGCACGAGGGTCGGCCAGGCGCGGGCGGTGTAGGCCTGCCAGGTCACCAGCTCCGGGTCGTCGAGGACGGGGTGGTGCACGGAGTAGCGCTCGACCGCCGCGGCGAGCGCGTCCGGGTCGGCCTCGTGCACGAACTTCGGCGAGTGCACGCCGATCACGACGAGCTCGTCGGCGTACTTCTCCTCGACGGGGCGCAGCTCGTCAAGGACGTGCAGGCAGTTGATGCAGCAGAACGTCCAGAAGTCGAGAAGGACGAACCGCCCCCGCAGGTCGCGGAGGGAGATCGGGCCGTCGGTGTTGAGCCAGCCTCGGCCGACGAGCTCGGGGGCACGTACACGCATGGGGTCATTGTCGCGAACCGGCCGCGATCGAGGGTAAGCGTCTCTCGCAGGGCGGACCCGCGATAGATTTCACGGAAGGAATGCGCCCCGAGACACGGGACATGCAACCGGAGGGGCGGCGCAGATGGCAAGGCAGCAGACGGCCGAGGTGGACACCTCGTTCGACCGCTATGCCCGGATGGTGCGCAACGCCCTCGACACCCCCGTCGCGCTGGTGACGCTGATCGAGGAGAGCCGTCAGGTCTTCGTCGGCGCGGCCGGCCTCGACGAGCCGGTCGCGTCGACCCGGGAGACGCCGCTGTCGCACTCCTTCTGCCAGTACGTCGTCTCCGACGAGTCGCCCCTGATCGTGCGCGACCTCCGCGAGGACGACCGGCTCAAGGACAACCCGGCGATCGTCGACTTCGGGGTGGTGGCCTACGCCGGCTTCCCCATCAAGGACCAGCACGGCACCGTCATCGGCTCGCTGTGCGCCCTCGACACGAGTCCGCACGAGTGGACCGACCAGGACCTCGAGCTGCTCGAGGACATGGCCTCGGCCTGCTCGACCGAGCTGTCCGAGCGGGCGCTCCGCCTCGACGCCGCCGAGCGGGCGTGGCACGCGCACGGCCTCACCGACCGCAGCCGCGTCCTGCTCGCGCTCAGCGAGGGGCTCTCCACGACCGCGACCCTCGAGGACGTCGCCACGGCGATGGAGGAGATCGCGGTGGACATCCTCGGGTGCCTCAAGGGCGGCATCTGGCTGCGCCACGACCCGCTGAAGCAGCGGCACGCCGCGGACCTGCCGCTGACCGAGCAGGAGTCCGCCGGCGGCCTGACCTTCATCACCAACCCCGACGCGGAATGGACGGCCGCCGCGACCTTCGGCGCCCTGGCCATCGACGACGGCAACCCGGCCGGCGCCGCTCTCGTCCACGACGCCCCGATCTTCTACCGGTCCCGGGCCGACCAGAACGCCGACTACCCCCACCTGGTCAACCCCGGTCAGCTCGGCGAAGCCCGGGCGTTCCTGCCGCTCGGCGTCCGCGGTCACGTCTACGGCGTGCTGGTGCTGGTGTGGCCCGACGAGCGGGAGATGTCGGAGGAGGACCGCGTCACGATCGCCGCCCTCACGGCGTACACCGCCCAGGCGGTGGAGCGGGCGCTGCTCTACCAGGACCGGCTCGACGCGCTGGTCATCCTGCAGAGCTCGCTGCTGCCGCGGCTGCCCGAGCAGGACGACCTCGACATGGCCGCGCGCTACCGGCCGGCCGCGACCCGGGACCAGGTGGGCGGCGACTGGTACGACGCCGTGCTCATGCACGGCGGCGCCACCAGCCTGATGATCGGCGACGTCGTGGGGCACGACATGGACGCCGCGGCCGTGATGGGCCAGCTGCGGACGATGCTGCGCACCATCGCCTGGGCCGGCGACAACTCCCCTGCGCGCAACGTCGAGCGCCTCGACCAGGCGATGCGCGACCTCGACGTCGACGGGATGGCGAGCCTGGTCAAGGCGCGCATCCAGCCGGGCGCCGCACCAGACCTCTGGGTGCTGTCGTGGACCAACGCCGGGCACCCGCCGCCGCTGCTCATCACCGCCGACGGTTCGACCGAGCTCCTCGACGCCGACCTCGAGGCCGACCTGATGATCGGCATCGCCCCCGACATCCGCCGCACCGACCACCGGACGGTCATCGAGGCGGGATCGACGCTCCTGCTCTACACCGACGGTCTCGTCGAGCGCCGGGGCGAGGACCTCACTGCCGGGCTCGACCGCCTGCGCCGGGTCGCGGGCCAGCACCACGGCCTGCCGCCGTCCAAGTTCCTCGACGCGCTGCTGGGCGAGCTGGTGGGGGCCAGGCCCACCGACGACGTGGCCGTGCTGGCCGTGCTGTTCAAGACGCAGACCTCCGACTGACGCCGATCGGCGTGCACCTAGGGTGCTGCGCATGACGGATCAGCGGGTGCTCAGCGGCTACATCGACGTCTGGTGGCAGGCGGTCAACGACTTCACGGCGGTCCTGGAGCAGGTGCCGGCCGAGCAGTGGTCGACGCCGACGGACCTGGCGGGCTGGGACGTCCAGGCCGTGGCGGCCCACATCGCCCACCTCGAGGCGATCCTCGCGGGCGCCCCCGAGGAGACCGTGGAGGTCGGCGAGCCGGCCCATGTCACCAGCCTGATGGGGCTCTACACCGAGCAGGGCGTGGTCGCGCGACGCGACCGGAGCCCCGACGACCTGATCAACGAGATCCGCTCGGTCACCACCGCCCGGCACACGACGCTGCTCGCCGACCCGCCCACCGACGGCACGGCGAAGCCGGCCACGATCTTCGGCGGCATCGACTGGGACTGGAGCCGGCTCCTGCGCAACCGCCCGCTCGACGTGTGGATGCACGAGCAGGACGTACGCCGCGCGGTCGGCCTGCCCGGCGGGCTGGACACGCCGGCGGCGCAGCACACGGCCGACTACCTGATGGAGAGCCTGGGCGTCGTGCTCGCCAAGCGCGTCGGCGCCCCCGCCGGCACGACCGCGGTGCTCGAGGTCACCGGCAGCGCCCCGGCCGCCGTCGTGGTCGACGAGAACGGCCGCGGGCAGCAGATGGCCGAGCTCCCGGCCGACCCGACCGTCCGGCTCGCGATGGACCGCGAGGCGTGGATCGTGCTGGCCGGCGGTCGACGTACCCCGGAAGCGGGGGCGGTCACCGTCGAGGGGGACGCGGCCCTGGGCAAGGCCGTCCTGGAGAAGCTGGCGATCACCCCGTGACCGCGACTGCCTGGCACCCCGTCGACATCCCCGACCAGACGGGCCGCACCGTCGTCGTCACCGGGACCACCGTCGGCGGGCTCGGCCACGTCACGGCCCTGGAGCTGGCCCGGCGCGGGGCGCGGGTCGTGCTCGCCGGACGCACGCGGGCCCGGCTCGACGAGACCGCTGCGGCGATCCGTGCGGAGGACGGCACGGCCGAGCCGGAGACGCTGGTCGTCGACCTCTCCGACCTCGGCTCGGTGCGCCGGGCCGCGGACGAGGCGGCCGCGCTCGGCCCGATCGACGTCCTGGTCAACAACGCCGGCGTCATGGGCACCTCCCACCAGCGGACCGCCGACGGGCTCGAGCTCCAGATGGCGACCAACCACTTCGGCCCGTTCCTGCTGACCGGGCTGCTCATGCCGCAGCTGGTCGCCAGCGAGGCCGCCACCGTCGTCACGGTCTCCTCGCTCATGCACCGCGTGGCCCGCCACGCGCCCCTGCACGATCCCCGCGACCGGGACCGGCGCTACTCCCGGTGGCCGGTCTACGGGCAGTCCAAGCTGGCCAACCTGCTCTTCACCTACGAGCTGGACCGGCGGGCCCGCCACGCCAGGCTGCCGGTCAAGGCGCTGGCCGCGCACCCGGGCTTCGCCGCGACCCACCTCGCGGCCAACGGGCAGTACGGCCGCTCGTCCGGCGGTCTGGCCTCGATCCTCGACGCCGCGGTCCGGGCCGTGGCGCAGCCCGCCCACATGGGCGCCTGGCCGACCCTGATGGCGGCCACGGCCGACCTGCCGGGATCGACGTACTGCGGGCCGGGCGGTCTCGCCGAGCAGCGCGGCGCGCCGATCGTGGTGACCAGCAACAAGCTGTCGCACGACGAGTCCGCGCAGCGGCGGCTGTGGGAGATCAGCGAGCAGACGACGGGGATCGCCTACCCCTAGTCCCCGACTCCCCGGTCGCGGACGCGGACCAGGCCCGCGAGCGTGGCGACGTAGAGCGACCCGTCCGGGGCGATGGTGATCGCGGAGTAGTGGTTGTTGAAGAGCGTGCCGAGGCCGGTGCGGACCGCGAAGACGCGACGGCCGGTGCGGACGTCGAGGGCGGTGACGTACCAGGCGTTGGCGCCCCACCAGCTGTGCGGCTTGGTGTAGGCGTAGAGCAGCCCGTTGGCCAGCGAGACCTTGGGGACCGACGTCGGGGCGGCCAGGTCGGAGGTCCAGCGCACCGAGCAGGTGCCGTCGTGGACGTCGACACGGGCCAGGCCCGCATCGGTGGTGCGGCCCAGGATCGTGCTGAGCGGGCTGTTGTAGCCGTGGTTGTTCTCCACGATGACGCCGGTGCCGACGGAGACCAGGGAGTTCTCGGTGGCGCTCTCGTCGTCGCCGAACACCTCCTGGCTGCACACCAGCCGGCCGGTCCTGGTGTCGCGGAACTCCACGTGCATCCGCGGGTCGGCGTTGTCCGTGGTGGCGACCAGGTTGCCCGGCAGGATCGTCGGGGTGGTGCCCGAGCCCTGGCTGAGCTGGCCGGACTTCCGCCCGCTCCCCCGGTCGTACGTCGATCGCCACACCTCGGCCGGGCCGCCGGCGGCATCGGCCCGCAGCTTGTGGACCGCCTCGGTCGTGACGACGTAGACGCCGGTGCGGTCCACCGCCATCGAGTTGGCGACCTGCTCGCCGAGGTCGACCGCGCGGACGCGACCCGAGGTGTCCACGGTGCCGACCCGGCCACCGCGGGTGGCCCACCAGATGCGGCCCTGCCAGTCGGGGACGAGCGCGACCAGGCAGTCGTCCTCGGGGATCTCCCCGGACAGGTCGTGGCTGGCCCGGGTCGTCAGGTCGGCGTTGCCCTCGGCGTCGTCGGTGCTCACGACCAGGACGTGCCGGTCGGTGGTGCCCACGACCGCGCGGTCGCCGTCGTCGAGGTAGAAGTAGGCGGCGCCGCAGAGGTCCTCCCACGGGGGCGTGCCGTGCCCGTCGGGACGGTCGGGCAGCCGCTTGGTGGCCAGCGGGTGCAGCGAGCCCTGGTCGATCACCTCGAGCGTCGGGCCGCGGCGGTCGCCGCAGAGCCCGACGAGCCGGCCGTGGGAGTCGAACGCCAGGGTCGCGCACTCCTGGAGGCCGAACCACGCGGTGTCGACGTCCGGCGACTCCCCCAGCGGCCCGCTCCACGGGTAGGTGTCGCTGGCCCACGCGTCGTCGTGCATGGAGCTGGTGCCGTTGCGGGACAGCCCGGGGTGCTGCGGCACGTCCATCCGGATCGGGTGGGCCGCCGCGGGCCGGCCGAGGTAGCGCGGCGTGACGAGCGCACCGGGGCCGGGCGGGATCGGCAGCCAGCCGTCCGGGATCACGAGGACCAGCCCGGCGACCACGAGCACGCCGGCCGCCCAGCCGGCGACGACCCGCCACGTCGGGCGCAGCCAGTCGCGGACGCGCGGCACCGCCAGGGCGCCCGCGGCGGCCAGGACGACCCACGGCCCGAGGGCGACGTACAGCAGGAGGGCGACGACGAGCGCCGCCGTGCGCTGGAACCTCACGTCACCGCGAGCGCGGACCGAACTGCGGCGTGACCTTCGCAGCGGCCGCCTCGCGGGCGACCTTGGTGTTGCGGATCCCCAGCAGCCAGGCCTGCTCGATGCGCTCGCGCGCGAACGTGCGGCGCGGGCCGGAGGTCCAGGTGGCGTTGAAGAGGCGCTTGGCCGCGGCGAGCTGGTCGGGCGAGCGGACCTTGAGGCGCTCGGCCAGCTCGAGGGCGGCGGCGACCGGGTCGGCGTCGACGCCGGTGACCAGGCCCAGGGCCTCGGCCTCCTTGCCGGAGACGACCTCGGCGGTCATGGTCAGCCTCTTGGCGGTGTCGATGCCGACCAGCTCGGCGAGCGTCCGGATGCCCGTCATGTCGGGGATGATCCCCCACTTGCCCTCGAGCACCGACCACTGCGAGTCGGGCGTGGCGAACCGGAAGTCCGCGGCCAGGGCGATCTGCAGGCCGCCGCCGAGGCAGTGCCCGTGGACGGCCGCGATCACCGGCACCGGGATCCGGCGCCAGGCCCAGCAGGCCTCCTGGAAGGTGTTGGTGCCGCGCCACGGCCGCGGGACGAAGCTGGTCAGGATCTTGGCGGGCTGCCGCAGGACCGACCCGAAGTCGAGGCCGGCGCAGAACGCGTCACCCGCTCCGTCGATGACCACCGCCCGCAGCGTCCGGTCCCGGCGCAGCCGGTGGGCGGTGGCCACCAGCTCGTCGAGCGTCTGCAGGGTGAGGGCGTTGAGCTTGTCGGGTCGGTCGAGCGTGACCCGCGCGATGCCGTCCTGGACCGTGCACGTGACGAGGGAAGCCATGGGGCCAGCCTACTTTTCCCTGCTCCCGCTGGGTCGTGCTGCCCAGAGTGCGCCCGGGCGCTCCGTGGGCAGCACGACCCGATGGGGTGTGCGGGTCAGTTCTGGAGCCAGTCGTTGCGGGCTGCGACCGCGTCGTCGGGGAAATCGGAGAACAGCGCGTCGACCCCGGCGTCGAGGAACGCCGCGATCTCGGCGTGCATGTCACCGTGGGCGTTGGGGTCGGTGCCGCGGCGGAAGTTGGTGGCCATGAACTGGTTCTCCTCGCGCAGCGTGTAGATCACCACGTGCAGGCCCGCCCGGTGGGCGTTGTCGACCAGGTCGCTCGGCGTCGTCGTAGCGCCGGTGGCCGGGTCCCGCGGCAGGACCAGGTCCTTGCTCGGGCCGGCCCAGTCGGCGTACCGCGCGATCCTGCGCATGCCCTCGGGCGTCGTCATGTCGGCGTACGTCGTGGGGTCGCCCGCGGCGACCTTGTCCGCCGGTGCGCCGGAGGAGTCGATGAGCTGCTCGAGCGGCAGGTCGGTCATGTGGTCGAGCTGCTGGAGGTTGCCGATCTCGAAGGACTGGATCAGCACCTTGTCGCGCGGGCTGTCGTAGCCGAACTTCGTCAGCGTCCGCACCATCGGCTCCTCGGGCGAGAGGCCGATCGAGTCGAAGTACGTCGGGTGCTTGGTCTCGGGCGCCACGCCGATCGTGCGGCCGGTCTTGCGCTCCTCGGCACGGACGAGGCGCAGCACCTGCGCGAAGGACGGGATCTTGTAGAGGCCGTCGTAGGCCGTGTTGGCCGGCCGCACCTGCGGCAGCCGCTCCTTGGCGCGCAGCGTCT
>NZ_JACGXA010000002.1 GCF_014138045.1 Nocardioides ginsengisegetis | reverse complement strand
TGGGGGCGTATCGCCCAACCCGAGTGTGACACATGCACAACCATTGGCGCAAGTCAACTCTTGATCTTTGTTACGTGTCGGGGACAATCCCGCGCGCGAGGCTCACGATGCCTCCTTGGCGAGCAGGTCGATGGCGTCCCCGATGCGATACAGCGGCTTCTGCCCGTGGTGTCCCTTGGCGACAATCCGGCCGCGCTCGGCCCACTTGCGGATGCGTGCTGCGTTGAGGGGTAGTGCGCCGAGCCAGGACACTGACCGGGCGAGGGTGGCGGCATCGGCTAGCCTGTCCTCAGCGGCCTCAAGGAGCCACTTCCGACGCTCGGCCACGTCGTAGCTTGCCGAGCACACGCCGCAGGAGACGTTGCCCTTTGCGGAGAGGGCGTACAGGTCGGCACCACATTCGACGCCTTCGGTCTCCTGGTTGCAGGGGCCGGCGTACCACTTGTCGGGGGCCACGTCGATGACGCGACGACAGTGGGCGACGGCCGAGGTGATCTCCTCGACGGCATCGGAGCCGATCTCGTTGAGGGTCAGCCCGTCGACCCGCCAGAGTAGCCAGCCGGACAGGGCGGGGAGGTCGTCGTCGGGCAGCCCGGGGTAGGGCGAGGAGTTCCTGACCCCCTCAGCCTCACAGAACAGCGCCCATGAGACGAGCAGGGCTCTGAGGTCTCCCCGAGCCTCACTGGCGCCCCATTGGACGGGAGAGGGGCGTTCTGAGGGCTTCTTGCCGCCACTACTGCCTCCGACGCCGCGGTAGTCGACGCCTCTCTGGCGCGTGATGGTGGTTTCGAGCTCCTCGGCCAACCAGGTCACGTCACCGAGGGCGCGGGCGAGTTCGTCCCCGCAGGTGTCGCACACGTAGGCGGCGTCTCGGGTTGGTCGTCCGCACTTGCACTCGCTGTTCACGCCGCCTCCTGGTCTTCAATGATGTTGACGGCGTACACGACGACCGCTCCCTTGGTCTTCACAAGAACGTCAGCCATCGCGACGGCCCTCTCTTCGTCTGCGTAGTCGATCCAGTCGTCGGCGGTTGCTCCGGGCCAGGCGACGCGGAATCGTTGGTGGCCGTGTGGGGCTGTGAGTCGGGCGCGGTGGGTGTCGGGTCCGGTCGCGGGCTCGTCGGCGCTCCCTGGACGTGGACGACACGGGAGGCGCACTCGTGCGCAACTGGCAGTAGTCCGCCGTCGGCGTGCCGAGCTTGACCAGCACGGGGCTCGGGTTGCCGCACATGCCGGGCTCGATCTGGCGACATCCGGCGTGCTGCTCATCGAATGACCCCTGGCGTCTGCTGACGGCAAACGTGTCTCCGCTCGCCCTGAACGTCGCCCCACAGCGGCACGTCTCGTTGATGCTCACGGTGCTCACGGCTGGTCTCCAGGAGTCTCGGGGGCCACGCATCCGGGGCAGTCGAGGTTGTCGGTTGGTCCGTGGTTGTCGAAGTCGTGCGATCCGCGGTGGGCGGGAGGTCGCCAGCCGGCCGCGATGAGCGCCCCCACGACCTCCTCGGCACTAGGACCGTCGCCCGCTGCCCAGCCATAGCCGTCGGGGTCAAGGCGTTCGAAGGCGTGCTCGATGCCCAGCGTCCTGAGGTCGTCCTCGCGCTCACTCATCTGCTGCTCCTGTCGTGGTGCCGGTCTCGGTGGTGGTGGGGGTTGGGTGCGTTTCGGGGCTTATGCGCCGCTCGGCAATCTCCTGCTCGTGGAGGTAGGCCACGATCTCGTCGGCCTCGGCCTGCTCGGCCGGGGTCATGTCGATGACTGGGTCACGAGGAGGTCGACCGCCGACCCACCACGCCTCGATCTGGTCGGCGCTGCGCCACTCCGCACCCTCGTTGGCCAGGGTGAACCTGTGGCTGTCGGTCCGGACCATCCACAGGTCGAGCTCGTCGGGCAGCAGCGTCAGGCCGAGCGCGGAGGCCGGCGTCTCCCCGTAACAGATGTGGGGCGGGGACCACTCGGGGAAGGTGTTCGACGGAGATCCGGGGCGTAGGCCTTCGCGCTCGATGCTGATCCGATTCCTGGCTGGCGACCAGTGGTAGAGGAATGCTGGGACGTCGCGCTGAGGCCGCTCGCCCTTCTTCCAGCCGATGCCGCCGAAGACGCACTGGTCGTCCTCGTGGATGCGCCGGGCGCACTGGAGTGTGTCGTGCGGGTCGATCGACGGGCAGCGGGCGGGCTGGTCCGGGTTCGGCTTCGTCGAATTGCCGAGGCGCTCGGCCTCCTGGCCGTCGGCGGCGCTGACTGATGGGCTCATGTCAGCAACTCCTTCACGGAGTCGATGCGAGTGCCGGTCAGGCGGAACTCCATGCACTCCGCAGCACCGTCGGCGTTCAGTCTCTCGACGGCCTCGAGCGCCTTGTTGGTCGGCGTGGTTGGGTCGAGGTGGCGGTACGGGGACCAAGTCGGCCCGTCAGCAGGGTGGTCCTCGTCTGTACAACGGAACTCGATGTCCAGCACGTAGTCGCTCGTGCGCAGCAGGATCTCAGGCTCGTCGCCGCTCATCGGCCCCCCTCGGGTCCGGTCGGGGCGGCGAACCTGCCTCGGCAGACGACGACCTTGCCGTCGTTGAACTCGGGGCGCTGGAACGTGTGCGTCATGTCCCACCCGCCTGACACGAGGTCCACGAACTGCTCGACGGGCAACGTGATGGGGCAGGACTGGCAGGCGACTCGGGTGCTCACGTGGTGCTCCTCGGCTCGTAGGTGCGGACGGATTCGGTGATGACACACGCGGTGTGGCCGGTCGCGTCGGCGTGGCGCTGGGCCCACATGCGGTGGGCGTCGGTGCTGGCAGGCGGCGCGCTGCACTCAGCGCCGCACGCCGGACAGTGGCCGTCGCTTCGGCGGGACCCTCGGCCTCGCTCAGCCACGGTCGCCCTCCTCGGGTCCGGTCGGGGCGGGGCTTATGCGCCGCTCGGTGTAGTGCTTGCGGAGCCACTCGACGGGCGCAACGAGCGGCCTACCTCCCGTGACTGGATGTGCTCGCACGGTCAGTTCTGCCGAGTCGCCGAGGGCGGAGTACATCCACACGCGTTCAATCCGAACGACTTCACGCCCTGGAGGGTTGCGCCTCCATGTCGAGCCGATGAGCACGGACTCAGCCACGGTCGGCCTCCTCGTTCGTGTCGGGGCTTATGCGCCGCTCGGGCTCGTACTCCGGCGTCGGGCACGGGTCTGTGAGGCCATCAATAGGCGTCGGCGGGAGGGTGGCGACTCGCTGTCGGCAGTGTCGCCACGCCGTCCCCTTCTGCGCGCTCGGGAACGAGGCATCGCGGTCCACATGCATCAGCCGCTCGCCGAGTACGTAGTTGATGACCCGGAGGGTCTGGTTGCAGTTCAGGCAGCGGTCGTCAGCCACGGTCGGCCTCCTCGGGTCCGGTTGGGGCGGGGCAGGTGCGGCGCGGTAAGGGTTGGAGTCCCCGCCCTCGTAGCTTGCTCCGGGCTGGTTGTAGCCGACGCCCGCAATCTCCTCGCAGTGGGCGACACCCTCATCCCAGGCAATCTCAGCGGCGACCCGCTCTCGCTCGGCGATGATGCGCTCGACGGCCACCTTCAGCGCATCGCAGGCGTCGTCCGAGTGCTCTCCTGCGGCGCGGCAGATCGCGTTCCACTCGGCGTCGGTCAACGGCTCAATGTCGACGTTCTGCGGCGTCTCAGCCATGCGCGTGCTCCTCGGTGTGGTCGGTGCTAGCGGATGTGGTCTCAAGGTCGGGCGCGGTGGTGGGGTGGCGGGTCACTGGTCGCCTCCTGCCGGGTAGTCGCGGTCGAAGCGGGTGGTCAGGAACTCGACCCAACCCATGTCCCCGACGCGCATGGCCTTCGCGATCAGGTCCTCGTACTCCTCGCGGCTGCGCTTGGTGCGCTTGGCGTCAGGCATCGGGCACGTCCTGACCGATGTGGCCGAGCTCGCGAACGTCGCGCACCATGCCCTCAATCTCGGGCGGCGCGGTGAGGGTGCCGTCCGCGATCTCCTTGTGCATCGCGCCGAGCCAACGCTGGTAGCCGCGCACGTCATCAGGGTCGAGTCCTGCGGGCGGCTCAATCGGGCCATAGTCTGCGACCCGCTTGTTGCGGATGCGCTTCACCTCAGCCTTGACGGCTGTTGGTGCGCACCAATGCTCGCCACGCTCGGCGAGGTTCAGCACCGCCTTGCGGCAGTCAGTGGCTGGGTACTCGCGCAACGTCTCAGCAAGCGCATCGGCGGTGAACTCGTCGATCGGCTGCTGGGGGAAGTGCGCCCGCATGTAGCGCGCCAGGTCGACGGCCTCGCGGGGGTTCATCGCTCGGCCCCGATCTCGCGAGCCTCAGCGCGGGCGTAGGCGCGCTCCCACATCTCGGCTTCGGCGGCCTGTCGCGGGGTGGCGGCGCTCTTGCGCTGCGCTTGGAGCCGGAGGGTGTCGTACTTCTCGCGGAGGGTCGGCAGGCTGAGGATGTTGGCCCGCCAGAACTCGTCGCGCTGGCACCACTCGATCGCGCCGTGGATCTCGTCGGCGCTGCGTCCGTCCTTGTCGAGCATGAGGCGGGCGGCAGAACGCCACCTGGTGGTGATGGTTGGTCGCTTGCTGCCGTTGGCCTCGATGGCTCCGGCGAGGTGTTCGCAGATGCCATCAACGTCGGGTCGTTGGTCGTTCACGAGAGCGAGTGACTTCGGCGCGTCGGCGACGTCAGTCGCGGACTCTCCGTTCCCTTCCCCTTCCATTTCCCCTTCCCTTCCCTTCCTTTCCCACGTTGAGGGCTCAGTGATTCCTCCGTGATTAATCACTGAGTTGTCAGTGGGGAGTACGTGACCGCTCCCGCCGCCCTCATGGATCGGGCACGGGGGGCTCTTGGCGGGGGTGGGGCGGTTGATCTTCTGGTGGTGCCACTTCGGCATGTGCAGGTAGTTGCGGTTCTCGACGACGTAGCGGCAGATCCCGCTGATTGCGGCCAGCAGGTCGAGGTCGTGGGCGACGTCGGCCAGGGTCACGTCGTCGTCGAGGGGGTAGAGCGCGGCCTTGATGAGTCGGGCGTCGTCGCGAGCTCGGCCCTTGTCGTCGGCGTAGGTCCAGAGGCCGGCGAATGTCCAGCGGGTGCCACGGGGCACGGACGACAGGGATTCGCTCAGGAACGCGTCGGGCTTGATGGTGCGGATGCGCGGCACTAGACCCACCCCTCGATCTGATCCAGGGGCGCGATGCACCAGTCGTGGTGCAAGTCGCTGGTGATGTCCTCGCCACAGTTGGGGCAAGGAGGTACGTCGTCGTGCGCGCCGGGGGTTGGTGGTGGCAAGATAGCCATCAGCCGATCACTCTCCTTTGGTGCTGATCGGTAGGCCCGGCCGGAGGTACCAACTCCGCGTCCGGGCCGTCTTCATCTGTGGCCCCATTTTCCCATAGCACAGGCGGAATCCCCAGTGGACAGTGGGGGGTGGGGTGCGCGTGTCGGCCCATCACGACGCAGCCCTCTTCTCCTGCTCGAAGTCCGCTGCCATCGCCCGCCGACGTCGCGCGCAGGTCGCTTCTGAGTCGTCCCAGTCGGTGAGCGCGTCGGGTGCGCTCGCGGGGTGGTGGTCGGCGGGTGTGCGCCACCAGGGAGAGCGGTAACGCTCGGCGGTGAGCGCGGCCAGCAGCTCGCGGATCTTGTCGCCGTCGTCCTCGAACTGCCCGCTCACGCCGCCTCCCGCTGAGACTCGGCCCACCTGCGGTCAGCCACACGTCGCTTGCTCGCTCGAGCGCGTGCCCGGTGCTCCTCTGGTCGGCAGGTGTCGCAGTAGGAAGCGCGGTAGGACGGCTCGCGTCCACAACGGCACAGACGGGGTGCGCGTCCGGCGTGGTCCTTGGTGCGACTGCCGCCGATGGTCCGGCAAGACTGGTAGATGGTGGCAAAACAGACGTAGCAGGCGATCGGGTCTTCCTTGACGGGCGGTGCGTCAACCCACACGAGCACGCGGGTCTTCGGGTCGAGTCGCCATTCGCCGTGGGTGAGAGTGGATGGGGATTCGTCGCGGTC
The DNA here is from genome assembly GCF_014138045.1 of Nocardioides ginsengisegetis. NCBI lineage: Bacteria > Bacillati > Actinomycetota > Actinomycetes > Propionibacteriales > Nocardioidaceae > Nocardioides > Nocardioides ginsengisegetis. Next base: position 9,854 of record NZ_JACGXA010000002.1, on the reverse strand, counting down.
CCAGTGGCGGGTCATGCCGTGGTCTCCTTCTTCTTGTCGCGGGCGCGCTGGCTGCATTCGGACCAGTAGCGGCGGCGGTGTGGGTCGCAGCGGCCTTGGCTGGTGGCTGGTCGGTCGCAGTCGCGGCAGATCGTGTGGGCTTCGAGCTCGTTGAGGTGCTGGGCGTAGGCGCGTCTGGCCTTGTCGATGGCGTTGGTCCAGCCGTTGAGGTCGGCGGCCAGGGTGGCGAGGTTGGCGGCGATGGTCACTGGTAGCCCGCCTCTCCGAGCAGCCGCAGGAAGGTCGCGCCGTCCATGACGACGTAGCCGGCGAGCGGGTCGGTCTTGCCCTTGCGCTTCAACCAGGCGACACCGATGGGTGCGGAGGCGTTGACGGCCTCATGGTTGGCTTCGTCGACAGCTTCGGCGAGCGCATACCCCTTGGTGTTCTTCGCTTCGATGACGACGCCGGGGATGCCGGCTATGTCACCCTTGTCGGCGGCTCCCGCTAGGCGTCGGCGTTCAGCGTGGGGCCATCCGTAGGCGACGAGCGCGCCGACGATCGCCGTCTCCCATGCGGTGCCGGCCTTCTTGGCGGTGGCGCGGTTGCGAGTCACTAGCTCGCCTCCGCGATCCGCGCCCGATACCGCCGCGCCGCTTCACGCCTGCACGTCCGGCATTGGCGGGCGCCGTTGTAGACGTAGGTGTTTTCGGGCGTGTATGAGTGCCCCACCGGGCAAGTCGTCTTACTGGGGCTGCGAGCTCCGCGGTCGAGATTCTCCTCATTGGTGACGGGCTCCATGTGTTCTGGATTGACACACGCCCGATTGCGACATAGGTGGTCGATCACCAATCCCTCGGGGATTGGCCCGACCATTGCTTCATAGACCAAGCGGTGTGCCTTCTTGCCGCGGAGCTGGCCGTAGCCATACCTAGTGATGTGGCCCTTCCAGATCCAGCAACCTTTGGTCTTCTCAAACCAGCTATCTAGTGGGCTGGCCGGAGTGCGCGGGACATAGCCCCTAGTCGCCCGTTCGTAGTGGAGCCGACAAAGGCCCCTAGCCATCGATGGCTGCGCACAGCCTTCCGTTGAGCAGGTCTTCACCCGCCCCACCCCGCAACCACCAGCGCCGTCCTGAACGCCTTCACCTCGACGAGCAGCGGCCACACGGCAGCGACCGCGACCAGGGCGCGCATTAGGCGTCACCCGTCGGCTCGTCGTTGAGGTCGGCCACCCTCTGCTCGATCTGCTGGCGACGCTCGGGGCTGGAGTTGCGCCACATCGCCTTCAACTGGTCGACGTCGGTGCAGGCGGCGACCTCTTCGGCGGTGGGCTCGGGGGGTGCGGTGGGCGTGTCAGGCAGCGGTGTCACGGTGAAGTTGCCGCGCTTGCCCCTGGTGATCGTCAGGTTCGCGGTCCTCGGGCCGTCGATGTGGGAGAGCCGAGAGACCCTGATTCCGCCGACCTTGTCGCGGCCGAACGAGACCTCCGGGTCGCCGTACAGTTCGGCGCGGCGTCCAACCCACTCGGTAGCATCGTCGCCCCACGCGTCGACCAGTTGCTTGAGGACCGTGACGGCTGGTCGCCAGAAGCGCGTGTCGCCTTCGATGGCGATGTCGTACTGCTGCTCCTTGGTGCCGGCCTTGACTCCTGCGATGGTGACGATTCGCGTCACGCCGCCCAGGAAGTCTTCATAGTTGAGCTGGTCGGTCTTCTTTTCGATGGTGACGCGCATCAGTGCTCCAGGTGTCTGGCGTAGGGGTTGATGAGGGCCGAGCCGTCGCGGGATTCGCGCTCGGCGCTGTAGCACGCCCACTTGCCCTCGTCCCACGCCTCCGCCTTCTCCGCGTTGACGATGCGACACAGTTCCTCGGCGTCGTAGAGCGCGACGAACGGCGTCCCGTGCTCCATGAGGTCGCCCGCGTGACAGGTGCCGTCCGCGTTCATGTAGTGATGCGGCCTCGGTCGGATGGCCGAACGGTCTTCGACGTGCTTCATGCGAGCTTCAACTCCACTCGGTTGAAGTCGACCCGCTCCGTGGTGGGGAGGCCGACGATTGCTTGGGTGTAGGCCGCGCCCATTTCGGCGGCGGCCTTCTCGAACTGCTGGCAGGCTGCGGTGATGGCGTCGAACCAGGCGGGGTCGGGTGTGACGCGTTTGACCCAGAGGGGGAGGCCGCCGCAGTAGGACACAAAGTCGATCCACTTGCGGCCGGAGACGAGTAGCCCGGCCTGCAACTGCGGCATGTAGTGCGTCGGGACCTCGTTCGCCAGAATCGTGTTCAGGTGGGTCTTCTGGCGGGGCGACTTGATCTCGATCAGCCCGTCGTCAGCCACGAGGCCATCGGGCGAGTATCCGAGCGTCCAGTCGTCTTCGTCGCGGCGCATGAACCCGACCTCGACGGCCTGCTGGTAGTGGCCGGAGTAGAGGTCGCGGGCGATCGGCTCGGACTCGACACCTCGCCACATGTCGGGGCTCATGCCGGTTTCCTCGGTGTGGCCGGTGATGCGTTCGGCGACGAGGGTTGCGGTGATGCCTCGGGACACGTCGTTGGATGCGACCTTGAGCGTGGGGGTCAGTAGCTTGCCGACGGTCGAGGCGGTCACGATTCCTCGGCGAGCGTCATGCCACGGAGGCGTTCCCTGCTCAACGTCCAGGATGTGCAGCGTCATGCGACGTCCTCTCGGATCGGTTCGTTCTGGTGGTAGAGCCGGCAGCACCTGACGCACAGGGGGTCGGTGTGTTCGCAAGGGGCGGCGCAGGTCTGGCATGCCTCGCGGCAGCACATTGGGCAAGCGAGGTCGTCGTGGTCGTCGTAGGTGTTCACGCGCAGAACTCGCATCCGTAGCCGGTGGGGTAGGCGTGGTGTTCGCCGATCGCGGACAGGTCGCGGGCGCCGGTTGGCTTGACGAGGTTGGCTTCGATTGCCCCGCAGCCGGCGCAGGCGCCATAGACGCCGCTGAGTGGTTCGCGGGCGTCTTCCTCGGCCTGACAGATCTGGCATTGAGAGGGCCAGCAGTCTCCGTTGAGGTGGGCGTCGCTTTGAGCGGTCATGCGGTCTCACCCCACGCGTCCAGCTCGGCGCGCAACCGCTTGACGGCGAGTTCGGCGTAGATGGGTTCGGCGCAGGTGATGGCGACGGCCTGGTCGACAGCGGCGAACCATTCGTCGACTCGGCGCTCTGCGAAGTCGGCGTCGGACTCGGCCTGCCAGCGGTTGTCGCGGGCCTCGATGTAGACGAGGGCGCGGATGAGCAGCGAGGGGAGCGCGAACCCGACGGCGACGGCGATCAGGAACAGGGCGGCGTAGGTGTCGGGGCTCATGCGACACCACCAGAGAGCACCTTGACGGCGGCGATGTCCGCGTAGGAGGCCCATCGGTCGGGGTCGTGGACGCTGACCCACGGATCGGTGTGGGTGCTGCACTTCGGGTCGGTGAGGTTTACCCAGAGGCGACCCTTCTCGTCCACGACCACGGCGCCGAGTCCGGTCGGTTCCTCGGGCTTCGGCGGGGTCGGGTTGGCGAACTCGCGAAGGGCGGCCTGCGCAAGTTCCGTACTGGTCGGCCCGGTCCCATCGATGCGGGTGTCGTTGAAAGCGCCGTCAACCAAGTTGCACAGCCGTTCGACCTGTTCGCGGTTCTCGGGGTCGATGACGACGAGGGGGCGGGCGTCCGTAAGGTCGCCGCCGATGCCGTCGCGCTCGGCGAACCAGCCATCCTCTGGCGAACCAGAGAAGCGGATCGCGCGGCCACTCTCGCCGGACTGGTTCGTCACTATCGCCACGTCGCCCGGCTTCCACTCGCGGCTCATTCGTCCGCTCCCGACGCGCAGGACGCGTGGATCCACCCGTCGCCCTGCGGAACCACCCGCTGGTTGACGAGGATCGGGTCGGGGCAGCGGACACAGTCGCCGTCGTGGAGTGCGGAGACGCCCACGAGGTGACGCAGCTGGCTCTCGGGGAGTCGGTAGGTCCGGCGCTTCATGCGGCACCGCCGGTGAGGTCGACCTGCTCGGAGTGCTTGAACTTGTGGGTCAGTCCGCACTCGCGGCACCCGCCGGAGTAGATGACGTAGAACTCGCCATCTTCATCGAGGCCCATCTCGTAGTCCTCGCGAAGCGTGTACTGGATGGGCTCGGCCCGCTTTGCCTCTAGGCGGGCTCGCGCGTCATCGAACTTCTCGACCGACACCTTCCCGTAGGTCTCGGCGACTGCCCGCTCGGTGTTGGCGATGTCGCGCTCGCGGGACACCTTGCACTGCGGGCAGACGCCCCAGTTGTCGGCGCTCATGCCGCCACGACCTTCCGCGGCGTCGTGTAGGTCCGCCCGTTGTAGTCGAGGAAGTAGGCGTCGGCGGTGCACTCGATGACAGCGCCGTGGATCGTGGTCGCCAGGGACTCGAACTTGCTGCGGGACACGAGGGTTGCAGGCCGGGTTGGCTCATCGGACGGCTCGTGGTTCATGCCGCACCAGCCAGCGACTTCGGGGCCTCGTCGCCCTTGATGGTGACCTTGAACATCTGCTGCGCGGCAGAGTGGAAGACGATGACGCCCTCGGGATCGAAGAAGCCGGGAGCAGCGACTGAGCCGAGCTGATCGAGGCGATCGATCTGGTCCTCGACCGCGTGCTGAGAGAATGCGCCCTGGTAGAGCACTGGAACGAGGCCCATGCCCGCGACCTCGGAGAAGTCGGCGTCGGCATAGCGTGCCGTGTTGAACAACGAGAACCGCTTCTCGCCCTTCGTCAGCCCGTAGCCCCGCTGGATGCCAGAGCCCCACCACTCGCCGAAGTGGCGACCGGGGCCGAGCAGCGAAGCCAGCGCCTCGCCGTTCTCGTAGACCCAGCGAGCGAACCCGAAGTTGTCGTCATCCGGGGTGATGAGTCGCTTGCGTGACTGCGCCGCGACAGTGAGGTCCTCGCCGACGATGACTGCGGCGTTGGTGCCGTCGATCTTCTCGGTGATGGTGATGTCGCGGTTGAGCCGGGCGATCTTCGGCCACGGCTGGAATTCGATCTGGTCGTTCATGTCGTACCCTTCTAGTAGGAGTTCTTTCCTGCCCCCGCCGCTCTTGCCAGCAGCGGGGGCTTCTTTCGTTGGTGCGGCCGGGTGACGCCCCTGAACGGGCCCGGCCACGTCTGGCCCTCCGCGGATAGGGCTACGGCCGCAGATCCGCGTCGGGTGTCTGTGGGGCTGCGAGTGCGCGGATGATCTCGGCAGCAGCAGCCAGGCCGTCGGGGTGGCCGAGTCGTTCAGCGTCCGCGTGGTTGCTGGGGATGAGCTCGGGTAGGCCACCCGACTGCACGTAGGTGTGGCGGCGGGTGTCGATCGCGGACGCTGCGGTCGAGAGGTGGCGGGCGATGATCCACTCGACGGTGGGCGCGAGGCTGTCGATCCGGCGCAGGTAGATGTCGCGGATTCCTTCGCCCACGCTCGACCACTCGACGGTCGGGTTCTCGATCTCGCAGAGCGCCGATGCCAGCAACTCGCGCTCGCCGCCGGTGAGGGCGGTCATGCCGACTCGCCGAGAAAGGCGCGGGCGACAGTGAGGGCGTGTCGAGAGAGCGTCTTGGCCGCCTCGACCTTCGTGTAGCCAGCAACGTAAAGGAGGTCGAAGGCCATAACCTCGGAGTCCAGCCAATCGGCCACGGCGAGCGCGACGGTGGGGTGCCACGAGTCCACGAACTCGTTGATCGGGTCGTCATCGTCCCCAGGAAGCGCCGCGGTGATGTCCCACCAGTGGATCTCGTCCATGCCGTCGTGTTCGTCCGATGGATACCAGCGCCGAGCCTCAGCGCGTGAAGCCCGCTCGCGCATCAACGCAGCAGCCCGGCGCAGGATCTCGGCGGTCATCGCTGGGCCGCCGCAACAACGCAGCCACCAAGGAACACCCAGACAGCGACAGTGGCGATGTAGACGCTCATCGGTCGCCGCCCGTCCGGTTCGCCCACGACGTGAACGAACGATCAGCCAGACGCGCCGGAAGGAACGCGACAAAGAACAGACAGCCCACGGCGAGGTCGGCGATGCGCTGGAGGGTGGCGTTCATGCGGCCACCTCGCGATCAGCTCGGGCGGCCAGGTAGCGCTCGAGGCGCTGGGTGGCCGTGACGTGCTCCGGCGACCCCAACTGGTAGAGCCGCATGTTCGACATGGGGCTGTTGAAGTAGGAGCCCTCGGACTCGATTGCATCGCGCTCGAGTCGCATCGCCTCGCTGCGGCGGTACGGGCCCGCGAGGCGGAGCGTGTTGCAGTAGCGGAACCAGTCGGACTCGCGACGGTGGACCGTGAGGCGCTGCTCGACGTTGAGCGAGCATCCGATGTAGAGGAGTCGGCCCGCATCGTCGAAGGCGCGGTAGACGTAGTTCTCCGCGGCCTCGTGGCGCTCGGCCATCGCGTCACAGCGGGCGCGCCACTCGCCCAGCGTCTCGCCCTGGTGGCGGTTCACGCCGCCATCCCCTCAGCCTCGACGCTGGCGAGGATGCGGGCCGCGGACTCGATCTGCTCCTCAGTGAGCGGGGGCCACGTCAAGGCGAGGTGCTCGCCGTACTCGGTGGGGGTCATGCCGTCTCCTCCAACTCAATGGGGCTCGGGTTGGTGATCGCCTTCCAGACGTCGACCTGCACGCGCGGGTGGGACGGGGCGGGGAACGCTGCGGTGAGGGCCGCACAGATCCGACGGGCCGCCTCGGCAGAGGCCGGCTTCCTGTCGGCTTCGATGTTCGAGAGTTGCCCGTGGGACATGCCGCACTTGATGGCGAACTCGCCACCCGGCAGTCGGAGGGCTTCGCGGAGGGCTTTGACGGCCGCTCCGTTGAGGCTTCTTTCATCCATATTGGGGATACTAGAAAAATGCGGAAAGGAAGTCAAGCATCGAGTGGAAAAAAGGGGCGACGGACCAGAAATATGCCATCTGCCTGCGGAAACGTCGCGACACGCGGGCGAACCACAGGGGTGGTTTCTCGCCATTTTGGCGCCGCAAGGCCCCTTCCAGATGTTTGCTTTTCTTTCCAGTCGCACCCACGCTTGGCCCATGGAAACGGTGGGTCAGAGGATCAAGCGACTGCGGGAGCAGAAGCGGTGGACGCAGGGCGATCTCGCTCTGCGCCTCGACGTCACCTCGAAGACGGTCGGCAACTGGGAGAACGGGCGCAATGACCCGCGCAGCTCGATCGGCGCGCTCGAGAAGGTGTTCGGGCAGTCGCTCACCGACGGGCTTGACGCGCCGGCCGAGGAGCGTGACGCGGTCGAGGAGGCCGTGCGTCGGTCCAGGTTGATCGGGTGGCGTCAGAACGACGTCATCACCACATACCAGCGCCACCTGTACGAGCAGGACGAGGCCGAGGGGAGGCGTTCCGGATGACCGTCCCGCCCCCAATGCCACGCCCCTCGTCCAGGCGGCTTAGGAACCAGAGGACGAGGGGCGCTAGGTCCCAGAGTAGCGAAAAAGACCCCCCTCACCCTGCAGGGTGAGGGGGGTCTCGCGTTGTCGTCAGGGGGTCGGATCGTTACGTGTCGAACGGTCACTCTTGGCATGGCACGTTCGGGCGAGATCCTCGCCCCAAACCGTCTACCGGTCGGTAGCTGTCGGCGGCCACTGTTTTACTTCCGACCCGGCCCACTCGGAGGGTTGGGCTAGTGATAGGCAACGGGGAGAATGAACGTGAATGAAGGCTCTGTCCCACTCGGGAAGCTTGCAAAATGGGGACTGACGGCGCTGGTCGCCGCCTTCATGGGGAGTGCTTGGGCGGCCTGGCTGCTCGGCACAGAATCGGCTTGGATGATGCTGGGTCTGACTGGCTGTGTTGCGTCGGCGGCTGCGGCTGTCGCGCACGTCAGGTGCTACGCGGTGCAGACCTGTCGGTTAGTTCGCATGAACGCCGACTCGCTCGCCGAGCTCACTGTACGTGATCCGGTGCGGCCTCTCCGTTAATCGGACACCCATGCGGCCACGTAAATACGGGGACGGCTTTACTCCCTCGCGTGGCGCGCGAGGATTGGGTCCCCATCAGGACCGTGCGCGTGCCGGATGAGTTGTGGGAGGCCGCCCAGCGCGCGGCGTCAGACCGCGGCGAGTCCGTAGCCGAGGTCATCCGCCGCGCGCTGGAGCAGTACGTCCGATCTTGGCCCAGCAACTAGCGCGGGTCGACCACAACCCGCTTGGGGTCGAACAGGCCTGGCGTCTCCGAGGGCATGATGTGGACGCGCTCGACGACGAGGTCCACCAGGGCGCGGCGTCTGCGTAGGTCGCTGGGCCACGAGGCGATGTCCGCAGGGATGGATGGGTGCGCAACGGCACCGAGTTCCCGCAAGAGTGCCTCTTGGCGCTCCTTGGCGCGGTCGATGGCGCGGAGGAGTGTGGCGACGGGGGTGCCGGGTTCGTCGAGTTGCCGCTTGAGTTCGGCGATGCGCAACTCGAGCTCGGCTACTTCGTGGCGCTTGGGGCCTGGCTCACTGCGGAGTCCATCGAGTCGAGCGCGCACACTGGGGTCGGCTAGCAGCTTCCGCGCCAAGGCCTCGACGACTTCCTCGACGGGTTCGGCTTGCACGGATAGTTTCCCACAGCCTTTCGCGCCGGGGGTGTGGTCGCAGCGGTAGGTGCGGGACAGGACGCCCTTGCGTTTGGTCATCCGTGAGCCGGTTACCATGCGTGCGCCGCAGTGGCAGTAGACGAGGCCGGGGAGGAGTGCGACCCGCGGCGGGGTTGGTCGAGTGTCGGCGCGCGCGGTGAGGGTGGCGCGGACGCCCTCCCAGGTGGCGTCGTCGAGGATCGGCTTCCATTGACCCTTGCCGACGATGTCGATGACGCGGCGGCCGACTCGCTCGCCCTTGCTGTTTACTCTCTCCTCGCGGCGGCCGAGGGTGGCGAATCCGGCGATGCGGGGATTCAGTAGCAGCCTGCGGAGGGACTGGGTTGACCAGGTGTTGCCCTCGGTGGTGAGGATGCCGCGTTCATTGAGTTCCCTGGCGAGGCTGTTCATGGATCGGCCGTCGAGGATTTCGGCGGCCATCCAGCGGACGTGCTCGGCCTCGGGCTCGTTGATGGCGGTGTCACGCTCGTAGCCGAAGAGGCGAGACCGGGAGAAGGGTGCGGCGCCAGCCTCGCGACGCTGTCTGATGCTGCGCTTCCAGCGGTCGGACTTGGCCTCGCCCTCGTAGGTGGCGACTTGTGCGAGTAGCCCGGCGACGAGGCGGCCGGTTGGGGTGGTGAGGTCGATGGTGCCGGCCTTGACGGTGGCGATCTGGACGTTGTTGCGCTTGCAGACGTCTACGAGTTCGCCGAGGTCTGTGGCTTTGCGGTACATGCGGTCGGCGTGCCAGGCGACGATGCCTTCGATGTGGCCGGCGTCGCAGTCGGCGAGCATCCGACGGTAGGCGGGGCGCGGCTTGCTGCTCATGGCGCTGATGTCGTTGTCGGTGTAGACCTCGACGACTTCCCAGCCGAGTTGCTCGGCGAGTGCGGCGCAGTCCTCGAGTTGGCGGGAGACGCCGAGCCCTTCGCCAGTGTTGTCCTGCGAGATGCGGCAGTAGATGGCGACCTTCACGGGCGCCACTCGTCGCGGTAGTCCGGGTGGTCCGTGTAGATGGTGGTGGCCAGGGCGCGAAGAGTCGGGCATGGATAGGGGGTGTCCTCGCCGTCGTGCTCTACGCATCGCAAGCACCATTCGGTCCCCTCGGGGTTCCGGTGCTCCTCAATGATCTGCCGCTTGGCCTCGCACTCGGCCAGCACACGGGCGGGCGACCAGTTGGCCGCGTGGCGAGCGTCGCGCTTGCGGTCGAGGTACAGCAGCGGATCAAGGTCGCGGTCCGCAGCGACAACGGCCTCCTCTTCGGGAACCCAGCGTTGCCCGTCGTAGTGGGCCTCGCGCGCCACACTCTC